>DATNLP010000561.1:0-3735 GCA_035602795.1 Acidimicrobiales bacterium
CGTAGCGATAGCGGTCGGGTTCCGACGGTGCCTCCGGCGGCATCGGCCCCAGGCGGCCCCCGGCATGGAGGTACCAGCGGGTCGGCGCTGCGGGAGGCGGCCAGTCCGGCAGGTCGCGCCAGTGCCCGCCGTCGCCCTGCACGTGGACCTTGACCGGAGTGGGGTCGAGCAGTCCCTCCCGGCCGAGCAACCAGGTGTCGAACCAGTCCATCGGCGCGTCGGTCATGCCGCCCTCCCCGCCCCCGCCCAGGTGTCCGCCGGCGCCGATGCGCAGATGCACCGGGGCCGGCGAGGCGCGCAGGACGCCGTAGTCCTCCACCACGCCGGGCAGCGGGTAATCGTGCCAGCCGTCCACGAGCAGGGTCGGCACCGTCCATTCCGCCAGCAGGGGCCGGAAGTTCACCGGGTCCCAAAAGCCATCCCCGGAGGCGCCGTGCGCGAGCTGGTCCTGGTACAGCTGCAGCTCGACGCCGGTCAGCCGGCGGACCACCTCCCCGAGAGGCAGGTGGTCGAACCCCGCCTTCAGCTCGGCCATGCGCCGCTCGATGCCCTCGGGGGTGATGTCGGTGGTGGGGACGGCGTTGGCCTGCTTGTTGAACTGGGTGGCACCGACGTCCCAGGGGATGATCACCTCGAGGGCCAGCGAGCCTCCCGGGTACCACGAGTAGGACCGCACCGAAGTCGACAGCGCGACGGCCATGGCCTTGAGGTGCGGCGGCTTGGTTGAGGCCAGCGCCCACTGGGTGAAGCCCATGTAACTGGCGCCGAACGTGCCCATGCTGCCGTTGAACCACGGCTGCGAGGCGATCCAGTCCGCTGTGTCCCGCCCGTCCCCCGCTTCCGCGAAGTAGCTGTGGGTGCCACCCGATCCGTCCGTGCCCCGGCACGCCTGCAGGACGTACCGGTAGCCGCGGCCGGCGAACTCCGGGCCTATGGCCGAAGCGAAGTTGGCCCTGCCGTACGGCGTGCGCTCCAAGATGGTGGGCGCGTCGTCGACGCCCACGGGGTGGTAGACGTCGGTCAGCAGCACCGTCCCGTCCGAGACCGTGACCTTGACGTCCCGCTCGACCTCGACTTCGTTGGTGCGCTCCCGCATGCCGACCCCCTTCGCCACTGCGCCCCCGGCAGCCGGCGACGCACAGACCCTATGCCAAGGCTCGTTAGCCCGGAACCCGCTTCGTCGTTCACCAACCGGGCCTGAGCTCCATCGCAACGGTCCGCCGGCTTCGAGCCACTCCTGCCCGAAGGACGCCGTCACAACTGCGGACAACCGTTCCCGACCTGTTCCACGAGCCGCTTTCCGAGACGGGGCCCGGCGCCGCCTTATGTGAAGGTCCTCAGCTGGCCGGCTTGTCCTCGACTACGTTGAGTTGGATCAAGCTGTTTGCCGACAAACCTTGGTCCGTGCAGCCGGAGCACCCCGTCTGCTGTGCTTGATCAGCGTTCTCCGAGGCAGACCGAGCTGGTACAGGCTGTCGGCGGTCTCGACGATCGTGGTTTCGGCAGGGCGTTGTTGCCAGCCCAGTTCCTGTATGGCGCGGTCGTTGTGGATCGTCAGCGGCGACGGGTCCTCGCCGGGCGCCTCGCCGGTCGTGACGTGGCCGCCTGCCGGTCCGAGGTGATCGCGGAGCATCTGTGCCAGCTCCAGCCAGGTGATCGTCGGGCCATCCCCTAACAGCAGGTAACGCTTCCCGGCGGCGGCAGGAGCGGCCATCGCGGTGATGTGCGCGTCGGCGCATCGCGCACGTCGACGACGCCGAAGCGCTGGCGTGGCAGCGCCGGCATGGTGCCCTCGATGATCGCCTTGAAAGCGGTCAAGGTCGAGCGCAGTGCCGGCATCAGTGAAGGCCAGCGATGAATGTCGGGTTCACCACCACCAGCTCTGTGTCGCCTCCTTCGGTCCCAATGAAGTCCCAGGCGGCGGCGAAGCACGGTCGACGTCTTGACGACAATACTTACGTAGTAGATAATCATTACTATGACAGTAACTATTAATCCAAGCGAAGTTCGCCGCCAGAGTGCCGCCGGACGAGTGCTCCTCTTCGGAGCCTCCCGTGGGCTTGGCCTGGCATTGGCCGAGGCGTGGGTCAAGGGCGGCTGGCATGTCACTGCCACGGTGCGCGAGACCGGCAGGACGGCACTTCATGATCTGGCCGAACGGCACCCGTCGCAGGTGGAGATCGAAATGCTCGACGTGACCAGCCCCTTCCAGATCGCCGGACTGCACGACCGCTTGGCCGGCAGGGTGTTCGACCTTCTCTTTCACAACGCCGGGACGGCTAACCAGCCGGATGGCACCGTCGCGGAGACCTCGACCGACGAGTTCGTCAAGGTGATGGTCACCAACGCCCTCAGCCCGATGCGGGTCATCGAAACCTTCCAGGACCGTGTCGAGCCGGCAGGCACCATCGGCGTCATGTCATCAGGCCAGGGCAGTGTTGCCAATAACACGAACGGGGGTCACGAGGTCTACCGTGGCAGCAAGGCAGCACTCAACAGTTATATGCGCAGCTACGACGCCCGTCATCGTGGCGAGCAACGAACCCTGATCCTCATGGCGCCCGGCTGGGTCAAGACCGACCTGGGCGGACCCGATGCTCGCCTCACAATCGAGGAAAGCATCCCGGGCGTCGTCAAAGTGATTGACAGCCTGCGGGGCCAGACCGGACTGCACTACGTCGACTACCTGGGGCAGACAGTCCCGTGGTAGGCGCCAACGCCAGCGGGTCCTCGAGGGGCAAAAGGGTCCGAGCCAGTTCTTCTCAGCAGGCCTGGACGCTGATGCGGCAGTTCGTCGATGAGCACAGCCGTCACCGCGACCTTACAGAAGCGCTTGGCTTCAGCCTTGGGGCCGGACGGGGCAAGGTCCTGTTCCAGTTGCGCACCGGACCATTGACGCATAGTCAGCTCGCAGAGCTCAACCAGACGACTGGCCCCTACATCTCGCTCATCGTCGACAAGCTCGAAGAGCACGGGCTCGTCGAACGTGGTCCACATCCCGACGACCGCCGCCGCAAGCTCGTCTCCCTCACTCCCAGCGGGCTCGCCGCTATCGCCACCGCCGAAGCCATCCTGTACCGCCCGCCCGTGGCAATCACCGTACTCACGGACGAAGAACTGAACCACCTGATCAACCTGGTGCAGCGCGTCGTCGACGCTGACGAGTCACAGGTATGAGAGGGATATGTAGGTGCCCACCGCCCACCACCCGCTCCCCGGCAGGCCGCCGTTCCAGTCATGGCCGGCGCCGACTCCGCCGGTACGACGCTGACGCCGGACGAGCGCGAATGTGACGAACACGACAACCTAAAAGAGGTGCGTGTGCTCGAAGCGCACCGGCACCTTCGTCAGCACCAGCGTCCCGAGCAGCTCGTTGCCCGGCGTCTTGACCACCACCACCGCCAGCGTCCCCGTCGGCCGCCCGAAGGGCTTCGAGACCGACGACTGGGTGAAGTGACCGCGGTAGGCGGCCAGGCACACCGCCTGCTTGGCCGGCACCTCCACCGACAGCCGCCGGTCGAGCCGGGGCGCGAAGCCCTTGATGCTCGACACCGTGTACTTGCGCACCCCGACGAAGTGGGCGTGCGGGCCCACCGCCCTCGCCGCCGTCGGCAGGGCCAGGTAGCACGACTCGTCCGTCGTGCCCTGACCGGACCGGAGGGTCGAGCAGCCGGTGAACAACCCGGCCGCCAGCACGAGACCACCCACCCACATCCCGAGCGACCGCAGCCGGCC
>DATNLP010000563.1:0-2564 GCA_035602795.1 Acidimicrobiales bacterium
CGCCGGGTGGACCTCGAGGTGCTCGACGACTGTCACCGTCGCTACGCGGCCGCCCGCGACGCCCTGATCCCGCCGGGCCGGCCGGGGCCGCGCCCGAGCGGCGGCGTCGGTGGCACCCGCCGGGGCGTCAAGTGCCTGCACGCCCACCTGGCCTGGTGGCTGGCCGGAGGCGACGACCCGGTCGGGGCCTGGACGGCGGCCCGCCTGGGGCTGTCCCGCCCAGCCGGGTGAGCCTCGTTCCGCCGTGTGCTAGGCCACAGTCGTGAGCCAGCCCGGCGCGGTCGCCGCCCTCGACTGCGGCACCAACTCCACCCGACTGCTGGTCGCCGACCCGACTGGCCGCGCGCTGTCCCGCGAGATGCGCATCACCCGCCTCGGGCAGGGCGTCGACGCCCACCGCCGGCTCGACGCCGACGCCATCGAGCGGACGCTGGACGCCCTGCGCGAGTTCCGGGTCATCATGGACGATCACCGCGTGGGGCGGGCGCGGCTCGCCGCCACCTCGGCGGTGCGGGACGCGGCCAACGGCGCGGATTTCCTCCGAGCCGCCGCCAGCGTGACCGGCGTGGAGGCGGAGCTGCTCAGCGGCCGGGAGGAGGGGCGCCTGTCGTACGCCGGGGCCACGGCGGGGCTGCCGGCCGGCGGGGGCCCGGTGCTCGTGCTCGACATCGGCGGAGGCTCCACCGAACTCGTGACCCCGGTCGGCGAAGAAGCCAGCTCAGTGTCCATGGACATCGGTTGCGTCCGGCTGACGGAGCGCTTCCTGCCCGGTGACCCGCCGACGCCCGAACAGGTGAAGGGTGCCGTGGCAGCCATCGGCGCCGCGCTGGACTGGGCGGAGGACGAGATCCCGCAGCTGCGGCACCTGCACGACGACACCGTGCTGGTCGGGCTGGCGGGCACGGTGTCGACGCTGGCGTCTCTGGAACTGGACCTGGCCGAGTACGACCGCGAGCGCATCCACCACTCGGTGCTGACGCGCGCCGCGGTGGGGCGGTGGTGCGACACCCTCGGCGCCGAGACGGTGGCCGAGCGTGCACAGCGGCCGCCGATGCCGGCCGGGCGCCAGGACGTAATCTTCGGCGGCGCGCTCGTACTGCGGGAGGTGATGGACCGCTACGACCGGCGCGAGTGTGTCGTCTCCGAGTCGGACATCCTCGACGGCCTGGTCATGTCGATCCTCACCTCTTGAAGGGCGCGGCGTAAGGTGACGACCTCCTCCCACTCGGCCTCGTGGAGCAGCGCAGGTACGCATGGCTGAATATTCCGACGTCAACGAGGACAGCGACGTCTACTACTCGGGGATCTACTGGAACGACTACGAGGTCGTCGGGAGGCGCTGGAACGAGTGGATATCGGGCGATCCCGACCGGGACTGGTTCGAGCACTTCGCGGCCCAATTCCGGCCGCCCTTCACGCGCGCGCTCGTCCTCAACTGCGGGAACGGGTGGGTGGAGCGCGACCTGGTCGGCCGCGGGCACATAAAGGAGGCCGTCGGCACCGACTACGCGCAGGACCTGCTCGACCAGGCGCTCACCGCGGCCCGGAATGAGGGTCTGCCCCTGACCTACCACCGGGCGAACATCAATACCGATCCCTTGCCGCCGGGCGAGTTCGACCTCGTCATCAACCACGCCGCGGGCCATCACATCACCGCGCTCGACCGGGTGTTTCGTGAGATCTGCCGCGTATTGCCCGAGGACGGGTGGTTCGTGCACCTCGACTACGTCGGGCCGCACCGCAACCAGTACCGGCTCGACGCCTGGGAGTCGCTCACCTCACTGAACCGGCAACTGCCGGAGCACCTGCGCCAGACGCTGGCCTACCCGTCGCTGCCCGTGATGCTGGTCGTCGACCCCACCGAGGCGGTGCATTCCGAGCTCATCCTCGAGACGTTTCACCGGTACTTCAGCGAGGCGCAGTTCACACCATTGGGCGGAGCCATCGCCTATCCGTTGTTGACGCACAACCCCCAGATGTGGAACGCCACCGACGAGGTGGAGCGGGCGCGGTGGATCGAAAGGATCCTCGAGGCCGATGATCTCTTCCTGGCCGAGCATCCGGATTCCACCCTGTTCGCCTACTTTGCCGGGCAGCCGAAGAAGGCCGTGCTCGAGAAGTGCGATGTGCTCGACGAGTGGTCGGCGGAGGAGGCTCAGCGTGAGCAGCGGGCGCGACGGCACGGTGGTGAGTATTACGAGAGGAACCCACTGGCGGCGGCACTGGCCGCCCTCGAGGAGGAGAAGACGGCGCACGCCGGATCACGGGCACGGGCGGACCAGCTCGAAGCGGAGCTGGGCGCAGTGCAGTCGGGCTACCTGTACTCGAGGGTGAGGCGGGCGGCGGATTCGGGGGTCGTGCGCCGCCTGCGGGCCAACCGGCACGTGGCGAGGCTCGAGCGCCGCTGGCGCGGTTAGATCACTCCCAGGTCGCGCAGAGCGCCGTCGATCCCGTCCACATAGGCCTGGGAGGACCAGGCCTGGCTGCTCTCGCGGATGTGCGCGCTCAGCTCGGAGGAGCCGTGCGGATCGCGCAGGAGCCCGGCGACGATGCGGGCGCACTCG
>DATNLP010000569.1:0-9104 GCA_035602795.1 Acidimicrobiales bacterium
TAGTTTGCACGTGGGATTTGGACAGGGCTTCTACCTCGGCCGGCCGAGCCAAATGGGCGGCACGTGCGGACTGACGAGCGGCGTTGCCTGACGGGACTGGTCGGATCGGCTGATCGGCCAGCAGCGGACCACGACTCGAAGATCTCGACGGCGAAGTTCGGCCCGGGTGCCCCTGGGAACACCGCTTTCGTCGGCCGACGTGTCGTTTAGATCAAGCGGTTGCATGCCGCAATGCGTCGTTCCGTAGGTGGTCACGCCTGGAGGGTTAAGGGGAGTTGCTTTCGGCTCTTGCCGACAAGCGGTCCACCGAATCGAACCGCTGGCCCCACTCCGAGCTCCGTGGTCGGGCCCTCGCACTCCTTAGGCCCCCCACAACCTCCGCCATACATCGTGCTTTGGCGCTCCAGGGAATCGCTGACACGCCGCACAACACCCCGGGTTCGGCTCCTGCGTTGCACCCAGCGACGGTGTGTTGGATCTGGCCGATCACCTCGAAAGCCGCAAAATTCGATCAACCGAGTCATGTATCTCGAAGCCGAATTCGCCACGGGAATTTTCCTCATCGGGACCGCAACGGAGTGATAGACCGTATTCATCAGCTCCGAGGAGATACGACATGCCTGATGCAACTGGACCCCAGCTCGCGCTCAGCGATGATGCTGCACGTCAACTTGCCAACGCCACCAAGACCACCGCGCAGATGTCCACGATCACGCCTCGGTGGCTCGTGCGACTCATGGCGTGGGTGCCCGTTGAAGCCGGCATCTACCGCCTGAACAAGGTGGCGAACGCAGAAGACGTCGAGGTGGCCTGCCCTCCACGCGGTGAAGTGGACCTGCCGACCACGTTTGTCGACTACGAGGAACCTGCGCGCGAGTACTTCTTGAGTGCGGTGTCGACGGTCGTCGACGTGCACACACGGGTCTCAGACCTCTACAGCAGCCCGTACAACCAGATCGAGGAGCAGCTCCGCCTGACCATTGAGTCGATCAAGGAGCGCCAAGAGGGCGAGCTGATCAACAATGCCGACTACGGAATGCTTACCAATGTGGCCCCGTCTCAGCGCATCGCGACACGTAGCGGTGCACCGACACCCGATGACCTCGACGAGCTGATCGCCAAAGTGTGGAAGGAGCCGGCCTTCTTCTTGACACATCCCGCTGCCATCGCTGCGTTTGGGCGGGAGTGCACCCGCCGAGGGGTGCCGCCACCCACGGTGAGCTTGTTCGGTTCCCAGTTCGTCACCTGGCGCGGCCTCCCGTTGATCCCGTCGGACAAGGTTCCCGTGGAGGGCGGCAAGACGAAGGTGTTGCTTCTGCGGGTCGGCGAGGCACGACAGGGTGTCGTCGGGCTCTACCAGCCGGGCCTCGAGGGGGAGCGGAGCATGGGTCTTTCGGTTCGTCCCATGGGCATCTCTCGGAACGCGATCGCGTCGTATCTGATCTCGTTGTACTGCTCGGTGGCGATCCTTACCGATGATGCGCTCGGCGTGCTCGACGACGTGGAGATAGGGAAGTACCACGAATACGGGCACACCTACGCAGGTGCTCCGGCCGCCAAGCGGGGCGCCAAGTAGGTATGACGACCCTCGCTCAGCTCAGTTAGGGATCGCCCGTGGAAGTGGATCCCGTCCATCTCCAACCCAACGACGTAGTGCCACCAGCGGAAGTGGACGTCGCCCAACTGACGCAGATGTTGAACGCGATGTTCGCCGAAGGGCTGGAAGGGCTTTCTGATCCGACCCCCGTGCCAGGGTCGGTGCCGGCAGCCTCCGCCGGCCGGATTCAGCTGCCGGCGGAGGTCGTTGCGACCGATCAGACGACGCAGCAGCTGGCGAGTCTCCCGAGCGCAAGTGAGTTCTACCCTCCCCTGAGTGGTGTGCCGGTTCCCTCGACGCCGTACTACTTCATTGGCGAGGCGAGCAGCTTCGATTCGTCGGTGGCTCGGGGCGCCGACGAACTCCGGGCCGTGACAGAACTGGCAGGGGACTCACAAAGGGGCACCGAGGCTCCAGGACCGACCGGGGGCACCCAGTACTACTTCGTTCAGCAATCATCGGCTCCAACGGCGATCGAACAACCGGGGTTCGACGTCGAGTGGGTGCGGCGTGATTTTCCGATACTGGCCGAGCGGGTCAATGGTCACCAATTGGTGTGGTTCGACAACGCGGCCACGACGCAGAAGCCTCAAGCCGTCATCGATCGCCTCGCCTGGTACTACGCCCACGAGAACTCCAATATTCACCGTGCCGCTCACGAGCTCGCGGCACGCTCAACCGACGCCTTCGAAGCGGCGCGCGGGAAAGTGGCACGGTTCATTGGCGCGTCCTCGGCCAATGACATCGTCTTTGTCCGGGGTACGACGGAAGGAATCAATCTGGTCGCCCAGAGTTGGGGCCGCAGCAATATCACGGCTGGCGACGAGATCGTGATTTCGCATCTCGAGCATCATGCGAACATCGTTCCGTGGCAACAGCTTGCCGCAGAAAAGGGCGCCAGGCTGCGGGTGATACCGGTCGACGACGACGGTCAGATCGTCCTGAGTGCCCTTGGTGAGCTACTCAACGATCGCACCAAAATGGTCGCGGTGGCTCAGGTGTCCAATGCCCTCGGAACGATCGTCCCCGTGCGCCAGGTCGTTGAGATGGCCCATGCGGCCGGTGCCTGTGTGCTCGTCGACGGTGCCCAGGCAATCGCCCATACCCGGGTGAACGTGCAGACCCTCGATCCCGATTTCTATGTCGCTTCCGGTCACAAGATCTATGGGCCAACTGGCATCGGAGCCCTCTACGGCAAGCCCGAGGTGTTGGAGAAGATGCCCCCCTGGCAGGGCGGTGGCAACATGATTCGCCACGTGACCTTCGAGGGCTCGACCTTCCAGGACCCTCCGGGCCGCTTCGAGGCTGGGACCGGCAACATTGCCGATGCGATCGGGTTCGGGACGGCGCTCGATTACCTCGAGCGGGTCGGCATCGACAACGTGGAGCGTTATGAGCACGACCTGCTCGACTACGCCACCCGGCAGATGCTTGGCGTCAACGGATTGCACATGATCGGCACCGCGCCGGAGAAGGCCAGCGTCCTTTCGTTCGTGCTCGACCGCTACCGCCCGGACGAGGTGGGCACGGCCCTCAATCGCGAGGGGATCGCCGTGCGCGCCGGCCATCATTGTGCGCAACCGATTCTTCGGCGCTTCGGGTACGAGACGACCGTCCGGGCGTCCCTGGCCATGTACAACACCCGCACTGAAGTTGATCAATTCGTGGGGGTCCTGCATCGTCTCGCCGCGGAGCGTCCAGCTCGGTAATCAGGACGAGCGCGGCGTTTCGACGAGACGCTCCAGCGCCGGAATCGCCGCCTCGGTGTGCTCAACTGCTCGAGACTCTGACGGACGTGCGGCCGCAGGACTCGAACCGCATGTCTCTTGGTGTCATGGCCGGCCGGTCTCATGCCAAGTGTCGGCGCACCCCCAACGGCGGGGCGACCTGGAAGCCACGCATCCGAAACTCGTGGAGGTGGCGGGATTCGGACCGTGCCGGTCCGTTTCGCAGAAGTCCAAGCCAGAGCCGTATTTTTCGACTCAAGCTGGGAGACTGATGGCATGGAGTACTGCGCGCCGTCTCAGTTGGGACAGGGCCCGAACGGTCACGCCGTCAGAGGTTTCGGTCGGTAACCCGGGTCTGTAACTTGAGGTGATGCCGAAGACGGATCTGGTGCTCGAGGGCGGCGGCGTCAAGGGTGTGGGTTTGGTCGGCGCCGTCGATCAGCTGATGCGATCCGGCTACACCGTCGAGCGCGTGGCCGGCACGTCGGCGGGTTCGATCGTCGGGGCGTTCCTGGCCGCGGGGCTCAATGCGGACCAGCTTACGGAGGTGATGGACGGCCTTCAGTACGAGCGTGTGCCTGACCGGGGCCCGCCCGGGGTGCCGGTGGTGAGCGAGGGTCTCTCGCTGCTGCGCAATGGCGGGGCCTACGAGGGTGACTACGCGCGCGACTTCGTCTTCGAAAAGCTGAAGGACTTCGGCGTCGTGACGTTTGGTGACCTGCGCCGGACGGACGCCGGAGCGGACCCGAATCTCTCGGACAACCGGCAATACAAGCTCGTCGTGATGGCGACCGACGTGACGAGGGGTCGGCTTTTGCGGCTTCCATGGGATTACCCGCTATTGGACCTCAATCCCGACGAGCAAATCGTCGCGGACGCGGTGCGAGCGTCGATGTCCATTCCGCTCTTCTTTGAGCCGGTCACGATCCGTGACGGCAAGACCGGCGAGGCGACCACTTTGGTGGACGGTGGGGTTCTGTCGAACTTCCCCGTCGAGATCTTCGATCGCACCGATGGCAATGCGCCACGCTGGCCGACGTTCGGGATCCAGATCCTCCCCGATCTACCGGTCGGCAGCGCCCAACTGTTGCCGCCCATCGCCCATCCGGCGCTGCGGGCTCTCCAGCTGTTGCCGGCTGGGCGGGTGCTCGAGCAGGTCGTGGCCACGGCCATCGTGGGCAACGACCAGACCCACCTCGAGCAGCCCTGTGTCGGCTGCCGGACGATCCGCGTTGATACCGCCGGCATCGGCATCGTCGAGTTCGACGCGTCAGCCCGGAAGCGGCAAATGGTCGTCGCCAACGGCGCCAAGGCTGCCGAGCAGTTTCTTCAGACCTGGGACTGGGACCATTACAAGAAGGAGTGTCGCGGCGCGGCGGCGACCGCACCCGAGTAGGAGTCGCTTCGTTGAGACACGTTGTTGTCGCGTCGATTGCGCCCAATCAGTGTCTTGACGTCAGTCCTCGCTTCCCCGGGATCTTGACTCCGACTCGGCCTACCAACGGGCGTCAACAGCTCGGTCACCGGCGCCTGTGGAGAGCGGCTGTGGGAGCAGGGCCAGCCCCTGCCAGGACCGCCTCCAGCAGTACCACATCACCGCGAGGGTGATGATCCCGACAAACCAGACCAGGACACCAAATGGCAGCTCGCTCCAGGCCGTCATGGCGCAGAGGATCATGATCGCGGCGCGCTGGACGCCACTGTTGCCGAGGGTGCACGCCACGATCGGGAGCGCCCACAGCAGGTACCAAGGCTGTGGATTGGCAGCACAGAGCGCCATCACCGCCAAGCCCACGGCGAGTGCGCCGACCCAACTCCTTCCGCGTGGTACGGAGAGAACCAGCACGACGGCTGCCAGGATTCCCACCAGCTGAACCGCGTTCACCGGAGCCGTTGACGTGATCCCCACGGGAGGCAGAACCGAGAAGGAGCTGGCAACGCTGCCGAGCGAGGCAGACCTGAGCCAGGTGAAGCCGCCACCGCTGCCGAACCCCGTCACCACCAGCACGCCGATGGTCAGAGTGAACGCGGCCACCATGGCCACGGCACGCGGCCGCCATGCCTCTTTCCAAGACCACCAGGCGATG
The DNA here is from genome assembly GCA_035602795.1 of Acidimicrobiales bacterium. Lineage (GTDB taxonomy): Bacteria > Actinomycetota > Acidimicrobiia > Acidimicrobiales > RAAP-2 > Bog-473. Next base: position 5,412 of record DATNLP010000569.1, read on the forward strand.
GCCAACACGGCGAGCGCCGCCGGCGCCTTGATCGTGACGGCGAGGGCGGCCACACCGAGGGCCCACCACGGTCGCTTGGTCACGGCGAGAGCGATTGCGGCGACGATGAGCCCGATCATGACGGCGTCGTTGTGGATACCGGCGACGAAGATGATGAGCACCCCGGGATTGGCCACGCCCGCAATCACCGCCTCGATCGGGTTTGCGGCGCGTGCGGCGGCAACTCGAGCAATGCCCCAGGAGCACAACACGAGGGCGGCGATGACAGCAAGCCGCCAGCATTCAACGGCGATCCAGGGATGCCCGCCCGAGACGGTCGCGAACAATGCAGAGAGATCGTTGGCACCAGGCCCGTAGATCGAGGGGCCGGTGAGATACTTCGGATCGACGCCGGAGACCCAGACCGAATGCCCCAGGAGATGGAGTGGGCTCGCCGATCCCAGACCTGAGGCCACCACCTTTCCCTGGGCTGCATAGACCCAGACGTCCTGGCTGGCAAATGGCGCAGCGAACAACAACGGCGCCGTCCATGCGCCAACGACCCACCACAGGTTGTGGAAGCCCAGGGCCCGATCGGCACGTACGGCACGCCACAGACCGAGCCACGCGGTCGCCAAGAGCACGACGCCGACGAGGGCGGCGGCCAGGACCAGCAAATGTGCTGATGGCACTGCGGGACCGCTGTTCGCTGGCTTTGCCCACAACGCAGTCGCCGGCCCCTCCCAAGACGGGGCTGTACCGGCGCCAGCGAAGGGCCAGAGGCCGCCCGCTCGCGGCCCGAACGGCGAAGCAGGGAGGTCGCTGGCCAGGGCCAACAGTGCCGAGCCAGCGGCCCCCAACATTGCGGTTCCAAGCATTCCGCCGATCGGCCGGGCGCGTGAGGGTGGCGCGGAAGCGGTCGCGGACCCCCCGCGGTCTGTCGCCGCCGCGCTCCCACTCACTGAGGAATTGTCGGTGGTTTGGGCCCGGTCCGCCATGGTCAATTTGGCCTATCGCCGGTGATCGTCACTGATTCCTGTTTGTTGTCCTAGGCGTGTCCCCGGCAGCTGAGCACCCAGACCGGGAGCAACGCTGCCCGCCCGTCGTTGCCCTACTCGTGAGGCGGCACTGCAGTACCGTGCGAGCATGCGCCGGAGGATCCCAGCGGGACCCAGGGTCCGGGAGGCCCCGCTGAGATGGTCCCCGGCCAACGCCATGTGCGGATGAACATGTACATCGCCCGCGCCGAGGGCGGCACGTTCAAGGTTCTGGAGAACCTCGGCCATATCGACCCTGACGAGTGCGAGGTCGGGCGCCTGAACGGCACACCTCCATGGCGGCGGACCGTGAACCGCGGTGCCGTCGCTTTGGTGAGGTTGCCGTAGCCAGGTCTGGAACAGAGGCCACCATTGGTGGCGGGACTCGACAGTAGAGAGACGTCCGGATCCGCCGCCAGATTGAGGTCGACCAAGCGTCCATCGTTACCGCTGAACGTCAGTTCATGACGGCCGGTCCCGAGAGGGCCACCACGTGCTCGCTCTCCGCCTCGAGACCAGATACTGCCGGGGCGGGCACCGCTGTGCCGATCGTGCTTCTGCCCAATGAATGGTGTGAGGCAGGAGCGGTGGCGACGACTATTCGATCTCGACCTCCAGCCTTGGCGGCGAGAAGGGCTTCGTCGGCCAATGCGACCACCCGTTGGAACTCATCCGCCTGATCCGAGGAGGCAAGACCCACGCTCACGGTGAAATCTGGCAGCTGGGCGATCAGAAGGCGATCGATGAGACGCCCTCTGACTCGTTCGAGCACTTGGATCGCTTCGTCGATCGGGCACGACGGTAGGACGATCACGAACTCTTCCCCTCCGTAACGACACGGGATGTCCATTGGGCGCAACGAATCGCGAAGTACCTGGGCAAAGGTGCGAAGCGCCCGATCTCCGGCGTCGTGGCCGAATACGTCATTGAGTTCCTTGAAATGGTCGAGGTCGGCATAGGCCAATGAATATGGCGTCCCGGTGTCATGGAGCTCTCGGACGCCGGTTTCCACGCTTCTTCGGGTCATAAGACCCGTCAGCGAGTCACTATTGGCCTGGGTTTGGGACACCGCGAATGCGCGCAGCATGGCCAATCGTTCGGAAGCCCTTCGCGCCACAACTTCGACGTATCCCCTCACTTTCTCAGAAGGTGGGGAGTCGTCAGTCGTGGTCACGTGGAAGACTCCGACGGAGTTGCCACTGATGCTCACAGGGACACACAGTGCCGAGCATCCGCGACCACGCAGATTGGGGCAGGCGTCGATCGCCGTGCTAGAGGGGAACGTCATGGTCTGACCTCGGGACGCAGCAGGACAATCGTTCGGAGACATGACCCCGCAACCCGAATCTCCTTCGTGATCAGAGCTGACCAGCACCTGTCGAAAGTGGGCTCTGCTCGAATCAGCCAGAAGTAGCTCTGTCCGCATATCGGGAGCAGCATCACCGACCGATTCCGCCACGAGGTTGAACACGGATTCCTCTGATGTCGACATTTCCAGGGCTCGCTGAAGCCGTCCCTCGAACTGGGTGCGTTGGCTGAACTCCGACTGCGCTTCCTCGCGACGGGACACTTGGCGCTCCACTCGCAGGGCATGTCGAGCCAGGAGCGTCGTGACGGCGCCCGCAAAGATGACCCCGATCACAATCGACCAGAGAAGACCATCGCGGGCACGAAGGGCGGCGGCTTCAGCTTGATTGGCCGTCTGGGTTAGGCGATCGGAGATCGTGGATTGCAACGTGGCCAGGGTTGTATCGAGTTTGACATAGGCGGAGACTTCTGCGGCGGCCAACGCTTCCGACTTGGGCGTCAGCGGTTCTCCGGCCAGGAAGGCACCCAACGTCGACCGTGCCGCAACGTAGTCTGTCATTTGAGCGTGCAGACGGGGGGCAAGGTCGGTGTTTCCGGGGAGGGCCAAGAGGCGCTGGAGGGTCAGATAGGCCGCATCCGACGAATTCGAGTCTGCGACCGCGTCGGTCACAAGCGCGGTTTGCGGGGTTGAGCTGCTGAACGTCTCAGCGGCGAGCACTTGGAATGCTGCCACTGCAGCACGAATCTGTCTTACCGGAGGTTGGAGTACGAGATACCGCGTACTCAGTCGAGTAGTCGCTTCCTCGGCTCGGGAGGCGTTCACCACGCCGATCATGCCCCCAGCCACGGCAACAGTGGTCAGTATCACGGCCAGGAGGATGATCGCCCGATGGGGCGAGTACCAGCTCCGGGGCTCCAAAGCTCCCGAAACGGCAGTCCTCCTCACTCCTGTTCATCGGCACATTCGACTTATTCTTGAAACGTCCAGTTGTCAGACTGGCAATGAACCGCAGCAGGGGTGGCCATCCCGAGCACTGCGACGGGACGGCGCGTGCGGCTCGAACCGTGGTTGGGAAGACCGTCAAGAGCCTCGCCAGACCACCTGATGCGGGGTGCTCCTCGGTAGGGTCGGCTTGGACGAGGGGTCCGCGTCGGCAACAATTCCGAGGTCCGCGACCGGGAGAAGAGGCAAATCAAGACCCGCGATCCACTCGTCGAGGGCTCTCGCCTAGTGACCTGAGTCAGAGATCCGCTCGCAGTAGTTCGCCAGGGTGTCGAGGATCTCATCGGCGCTCTTATGCCAGACGAATGGCTTCGGGTCCTCGTTCCAGTTCTCCACCCAGCGGGTGATTGACGCCTCGAGTTCTTT
>DATNLP010000575.1:0-9678 GCA_035602795.1 Acidimicrobiales bacterium
GCCCGCCGCCCCGTATGCCCGTCGCCCCGTTTGCCCGCCGGCCCTTCGCCCCGCTCTGCGCTGCGGGCGGTTCAGCCCCGGCGGCCGACGACCGTCACCAGTGGCGGCAGCACGACGGGGTCGTCGCCGGGGTCGACGCCGGTAAGCGACTCCAGGTAGCGCGCCACCGGGCCCGGCCCCACGCCCGCCGGTGCTTCGGCCCAGGCGTCGACCACCTCGAGCCCGGCGTCGCGCACCAGCGCGGGCAGCAGGGCCCCGATGTCGGGGTGCGGCGCACCGGGCATGGAGAGCGGCGACCCGTCGATGCGCCCGGCCGACGTGATCGGCTCCTGCGCCACCACCCACCCGCCGATCCTCACGGCGCCGGCCATCATGCGCACCACGGCGAGCGGCTCGAGGACGTGCAGCAGGAGGAAGCGGCAGAACGCGAGGTCGACCTCTTCGGGCAGGGACAGGTCCTCGCCTGCCTGGGTGAGCGCGATCACCTGTGCGTGGGCCGCGGCGGCGCGGGCGACTTCGTCGCGCGCGGCGGGGTCGCTGTCGACGGCGTAGACGCGGCCGTCCCGGCCCACCATCTCGGCCAGCGCCACCGAGACATCGCCGCCGCCGGCGCCGACGTCGGCACAGCGCCAGCCGGGGCCGACCCCCAGCCGTTCGAGCGCCGTGGCCAGCGGGCGGCGGTAGACGTCGTCGCGCAGGCCCGTGAGCTCACTCACCGCGTCGTGCTGTGCTCTCCGTTTGCTTCCATGGCCCCGAACTGTAGAGGGCGGCGAGACGGGGCCCGCCCGCCTGCGGCGACGGTCGCCCAACGACGCGGCCACGGGCCGACCGACAGCAGCATGCACACGAGGGTCGCCATGAGGGCTGGCCACCAGAGCGCGATGTGGTGGACCTGGCGGTTCCCCAGCACCATGCTGGCCACCAGGGCGGCGGTGCAGAAGCCGAAGCGCAACGGGCTGCGCCGCAGCGACAGCGCCAGGCACAGCGCACCCACCGGCCAGAGGTAGTACCAGTTGAGCTCCGTCTCGAGCACTACGCGCAGGGCGAAGCCGATGGCCGTCACCGTGAGGACGGTGGCCAGGTCGTAGCGTCGCCGGCACACCAGCGCGCCCAGCGCGGCGGCGAGGGCAACGGCGACGAGGCGGGTGGGACCGCCGCCGTGGAGGCCGGGCCCGATGGACGGGGCCAGCCCGCTCAGCGGGGTGAGGGAGTTGTGGGCCAACTCCACGGGCTGGTGCACCAGCACGAACACTGTGTGGTGGGCCCGGCCGAGCAGCGGCGGCACCAGCACGACCAGACTCGGCACGAGCAGGCGGGGCCAGAGCCGCGCCACGCCGCGCCAGCCCAGGCGGGCCAGTACGGGTACCACGCCGATGACGGCCAGCGGTTGAAAGGCCATGGCGACCCCGAGCAGCAGCGCCGCTCGGGGCGCCCCGGCCGTGCCGCGACGATCCATGGCCAGGGCCGCCCACGCCAACAACGCCAGCGCGACACAGTCCTCGGGGTGTCCCCACCCTGCGACCACATTGCCGACACCGAGCGCGCCGGCCAGGGCCAGGGCGAAGCGGGACCGGCGGGGCACGCGCCACGAGCGGGCCACCGCATCGAGTGCGAAGAGCGCGGTCGACGCCAGCAGGACAGCGGCCGGCCCCGTGACGAGCCACATGCTGAGGGGCTCGCCCGAGAGGTGGCGGTCCGACGGCGAGAGCCCGAGCAGGTGCCCGAGGGCGATGACGGGGACGAGCACCACCTCGAGCGCCGGCGGCGAGACCAACGCGGTGTCGTTGCCGTAGATGAGACCGAACCGGCCGTGGAGGACGGCCGACGAGCTGTTGACCAGGCTCAGATAGTCGCTGGGGGCGAGCAGGGCGTGGCGGCCGATGTGCAGCAGCGGGTGGCCGAGCAGGCTGTAGGCCATGACCACGACGAGCATGGCCGTGGTGGCGACGACGGGCGCGGCGCGGTGCTCCGCCCACGCCGAAATCCGCTTCATGGGCCCCTCCTGGGCAAATTCCGGCCGCATCGTCCCGCGGACTGCCCGCTATTCCTCTCGGCACACCGCGGCTGGCCTATAACCTCGGCTCCCGTGAAAGTGACGATGTTGCTGTGTGACGCCGCGCAGGTGTCCGACGGGAAGCTGTACATCCTGGGGGGCGGTTGGAGCATGACCGGTCCGGATCCCGTCCCCTCCGCCGTGGCCCTGAAGATCGACGTCGACTGGCACGAGGCGGAGGCGTCCCACCACTGGGAGCTCTTCCTGGAGGACGCCGACGGCCGGCCCGTGCTGATGGAGACGGCCGAGGGGACCCAACCGGTCGAGGTGCGGGGTGAGTTCACCGTGAGCCAGCCGCCGGGCATCCCCGAGGGGTCGCCGATCGACGTGGCGCTGGCCGTCAACCTAGGCCCCATTCCGCTGGCGCCCGGCACCCGCTTCGCCTGGCGGCTCACCATCGACGGCGAGGCGCTCCCGGGCGCCTCGCTCGGTTTCACCACCCGGCCTCGCCCGGTGGTGGACGAGTGACGGTCTACGACCGGCCCTTCGGGCGCTCCCTCGAGGACTTCGTTCCCGGCGACGTCTACCGGCACTGGCCGGGCAAGACCATCACCGAGTACGACGACCACCTGTTTTGCATGATCACCATGAACCACCATCCGCTGCACACGAATGCGTGGTTCGCCGAGCACGAGACGGTGCAGGGCAAGAACGTGGTGGTGGGCAACCTCGTGTACTCGCTCGCCCTCGGCATGAGCGTCCCCGACGTCAGCGGCTCGTGCATAGCCAACTTGGAGGTGGAGTCGCTCCTGCACCGCTCACCCACCTTCCACGGCGACACCATCTACGCCGAGACGCGGGTCCTGGAGGCTGTGCCCTCGAAGTCGAAGGACGACCGCGGCATCGTGAGCGTGGAGACGAAGGCGTTCAACCAGCACGGCGACGAGGTCTGCTACTTCCGGCGCAAGCTGATGGTATGGAAGCGGGACCACCTGCCGGCGCGGCAACGGCCCTACGCCGACGACATCTGGGACTAGGGCCACCCGGCCACCTTCGTCCGACCGGGCGCGGCGTTTTGGTGCGCGCCTGCTCGACTGGGGGGCGGTGCACCGGCGCGACCTGCCGTGGCGCCACACCCGTGATCCGTGGCGCATCCTCGTCTCGGAGGTGATGCTGCAGCAGACCCAGGTCGAGCGCGTCGTGCCCTTTTACGAGCGTTTCGTGACCGCGTTCGCCGACCCGGCGGCGTGCGCCCGGGTGCGCCCGGCGGAGGTGGTCCGGCTGTGGTCGGGGCTCGGCTACAACCGGCGGGCCCTCAACCTGCACCGGGCGGCGGCGCAGGTCGTCGAGGTGCACGGTGGGGTCATGCCGCGGGGAGACGCGGCGTTGCGGGCGCTGCCCGGAGTGGGTCCCTACACGGCGCGGGCTGTCCGCACCTTCGCCTTCGACGAGGACGTGGCCGCCGTGGACACCAACGCCACGCGCGTGCTGGCCCGCTGCGTGGCCGGGGGGCCGCTGCGCGTGCGCGAGGCGAACGAGATCGCTGACCGGCTGGTACCGCCCGGCCGGTCGTGGGAGTTCAACCAGGCCATGTTCGACCTGGGCGCCACTGTCTGCACCGGCGCGCGCCCGGGATGCCCGGCGTGCCCGCTGCGCCGGCAGTGCGCCTGGCACCGCGCCGGCTTGCCCGGTCCCGACCCGTGGCGGGCCAGCCCGGTGGCCCGGCGGCAGAGCGCGTTCGCCGGATCGGACCGCCAGGGCCGGGGCCGGCTGCTGCAGGCGTTGCGGCAGGGCGGGGTGCGCGCCGGGGAGGTGCCAGCGGCGTGCGGCTGGCCGGATGACCGGGCGCGGGCCGAGCGGGTGGCTGCCGCGTTGGTCGACGAGGGCTTCGCCCGGTGGCGGGCCGGACCGGAGCCGGTGCTCCGGCTCAGGTAGGCCCCCAACGCCTCTTAGGCGCTCAGAAAGCCGAGGATGCGCGCGTTGACCTCCGCGGGCTTCTCGAGGTGGAGGAAGTGGCCGGAGCCCTCGACGATGACGTACTCGGAGCCCTCGGCCAGGAAGTCGAGCGGTGCGCCGACCGAGGAGAGGAGCATGCAGCCGTCGTCGGCCCCGTGCAGGTAGACCGTCGGTCTCGGCGTGGGCAAAAGGGTGGCAGCCTGCTCGTCGGCCAGCTCGGGCACGTGCGTGGAGGGGTCCCAGATGCCGCGGTAGTAGCTGATGGCGGCCCGCGTGTGCTCGGCGTCGCCGATCGACTCCTTGACCTTGGTCAGGTCCCAGCTGCCGTCGTAGCCCGGTGACCACAGCGACCAGAGCCCATCGATGAACTCGTAGTTGTTCATGGGTAGGGCCAGCTCGGCCACGGGGTGGAGGAAGAAGAACATGTACCAGCTGCTGCGCAGCTGGCCGAAGGTGAGCAGCGATGCGCCGATGGCCCCGGTCGGCGGCACGGCGAGGGTGGCGGCGCGGCGCCAGCGGTCGGGCTGGTGCGCCACGGCGCCGTAGGTGGCCATGGCGCCCCAGTCGTGGCCCACGATCACCGCGTCGCCACCGGCGCCGAACGCCTCGTGCAGCGCGTTCACGTCGCGCACGACCGCCCCCAACTGGTAGTGGCCGTCGGGCGGCAGCTGGGTGGGGGCGTAGCCACGCAGGAACGGGGCGACCGCGTGGAAACCGGCGCCGGCCAGCTCGGGGAGCAGGTGGCGCCAGGTGTGGGCGGAGTCCGGGAAGCCGTGCAGGCACAGGGCGAGGGGTCCGTCGGGCGGCCCGTCCTCGAAGTAGGTGAACTCCAGGCCGTCTGCAGTGATCGTCTTCGGTTCCATGGGCGCAAAACGTACTGCCAGGGGGCGCAGTATCGTCGCGTGGATGAACGTCACGTTCTACGGGGTGCGGGGGTCGTGCCCCTGCTCGGGGGATCGCTACCGGCGTTACGGGGGAAACACCTCGTGCCTGGTCATCGACATCGAGGGGGACGATCCACTCATCGTCGACCTGGGCACCGGCCTGCGGGCGCTCGGCGACGTCCTGCACAAGGAGGTGCGGGCGCTCGGTACCCCGATGCACGCCACGGCGCTGCTGACCCATCTGCATTTCGACCACATTCTCGGAATCCCCTTCTTCGGGCCGTTGCACGACCCGGGCGCCCGCCTGACCGTGCACGGTCCGCCCCAGCCCAAAGGCTCGCTGAAGGACGCGCTGCACGCGGCCGTGCAGCCGCCGGTCTTCCCCATCCACATGGAGCAGTTCCGCGGCGAGCTCATCACGGTCGACACCGCGGACGAGGACTTCTCGGTGGGACAGGCCAAGGTCATGGCGCGGCACATCCCGCACTCCGGGCCGACGCTGGGCTACCGCATCGAGGCCGAAGGCCGCTCCGTGGCCTACATGTCCGACCACCAGGCGCCGCTCGACCGCCGCACCATCCCTGACGCCGTGCTCGAGCTGTGCGCCGGCGTCGACCTGCTGGTGCACGACGGCCAGTACACCGACGACGAGTTCGCGGCCAAGGCGGACTGGGGCCACTCGACGGCGGCCTACGCCGTCCACGTGGCGGCTGAGGCGGGCGCCAAGCGACTGCTGTTGTCCCATCACGACCCCTCGCACACGGACCGGGAGTTGGACCGCATCCTCAACGCGGCCAGGCGGCTGCCCGAGGCCAAGCTGGTGGAGGACGTGTCCTCGGCCCACGAGTCCCAGACCATCGACCTCGGCACCGCCTAGGTCACCGCATCAATGACGGGCCTCGACCAGGCCCGGTTCCGCGAGGTGCTGGGGCACTTCGCCACCGGGATCACGATCGTCACCGCGCTGGAGGAGGGCATCCCCGTCGGCTTCTCGTGCCAGTCGTTCGCCGCGTTGTCGCTCGACCCGCCCATGGTGGTGCTGGCACCCGCCCGGAGCTCGACCAGCTGGCCCCGCATCGCCAAGGCAGGCGCCTTCTGCGTCAACATCCTCGGCGAGGACCAGGAGGCGGTGTGCCGGGCTTTCGCCGTGTCGGGTGGCAACAAGTTCGATGGCATCGGCTGGTTCCCCGGGCCGGTGACCGGCTCGCCGGTGATCGACGGCTCGCTGGCCGTGGTCGAGTGCGAGCTGGGGCAGATCTTCGAGGGAGGCGACCACGAGATCGTGACGGGGCTGGTGGTGGCGCTCGAAGTCGGTGAAGGCGGACCCTTGCTCTTCTACCGAGGGGGCTTCGGCCGCTTCGTGTCCTGACCACGGGCGCTGCTACCGTTCCCGCCCGTGCCCGAGCTGATCCCCTCTTCCGTCATTGACGACGTCGTGCTCGTCCGCCCCGACGTGCACGGAGACGAGCGCGGGCGCTTCGTCGAGACGTACCGGCGCAATTGGTTCGGCGAGAGCGGGCGCGAGATGGTCCAGGCCAACCGCTCGGAGAAGCAGGCCGGCGCCCTGGTGGGGTTGCATTACCACCTGCGCCAGGCCGACTACTGGTATGCGCTGCGTGGGACGGTGCGCGTCGTCCTGCACGACCTCCGCCTGGGGTCCCGGACCGACGGCGCCACCGCGGTGATCGATCTGGACGGCGCCACTGACCAGGGGGTCTACATCCCGCGCGGGGTGGCGCACGGCTTCGCGGCGCTGACCGACGTCCTGCTGACCTACCTGGTCGACAGCTACTACGACAACTCCGACGAGCTCGGGCTGGCCTGGGACGACCCCGAAGTGGGGGCGGACTGGGGCCTGACGTCGCCCATCCTGTCGGCGCGGGACCAGAGCAACCCCCGCCGAGGCGACATCCCCGAGGACATCCGTCCGCGCCTCGGCATGTAGGCCCGGCGCCCGCCGGGGCGTCCGAGGAACCAGGCACATGCACGTGGTGAGGGTGCGGTCCGGTCCACCCCTCGCGTCCTGTTGAATAGGGGGCGGTGCTGATCGGTGGGATCTTCGCTGTCCTGGTCGTCGCGGGCCTCGTCGCGGCCGTCCTGACACGCCGCCGCTCCGACGACGTGCACTCGGTCGAGCACTACCACCGGCAACTGCACACGCTGCAGGAGATGCGCGAGCACCCGTCGGCGGAGACCACCGGCAATGGTCACGGGGAGGGGGCGGCGTACCCGGCCAGCGCGTTCCGCGTGTCGGGCTCGTCCACCGTCCGGCTGACCGACCCCGACCGCCCCCTCGTCCCGCCCGTCCCGCCGCCGCCGGTGCCCAAGGCGGGGGATCCGCTCGTCTTCGAGGAGGAGCCGGCAGGGGCCGAGATCCGGACCTCGGCCGAGACGCCGCCTACCACGAATTTCATGCGGGACGACGACCGCGCCCTGCACTCCATCGACCACCGGCCGCGCAGGTTGGGGGCACCGTTGGCCGCCGTCGGCGTCGTACTCGTGCTTATCGTCGTGCTGATCGTCACCGGACTGCACTCGACGACGCCGTCGCACCACGGGAAGTCGTCCACGGCCACCACCACCCACGTGACGACGCCGACGACGGCGCATCGCACGCACCGCCCGAAGACCACGACCACGACGACGACGCCGCCGGCGGTGTCGTCGCCCAAGGCCACCTCGCCGCACGCCGCCACGTACCAGGTGGCGTCGGACAGCTTCTCGCTCGTGCTCTCCGCGTCGAACGGTGAGTGCTGGGTGGAGGCGACGACGACGAGCGGCACGACGCTGTTCACGGGAACGCTCTTCACGGGGCAGTCGCATACGGTGACCGCCACCGGACCCGTGACGGTGGTGGCCGGAGCACCCGCCGCGTTCGCGGCGACCGTCAACGGCGCCGCGGTGTCGCTGCCCTTCGGGTATCAGGCGCCCTTCACGCTGACCTTCGTGACGCCGGGGTCGCCGGGATCGGCGGGGTCGGCGTCGTCGCCGACCGGCACGTCGGGTTCGGGGCCGACGGCGACGGGTTAGACCAGCCCGAGGGCGTCGAGCAGGAAGGCGAAGACGGTCGCCTCCTCCTTCCACGAGTCGTAGCGCCCGGAAGGCCCGCCGTGGCCGGCGCCCAGCTCTGTGCGCAGGACGACCCTGGTCGTGGGCGTGGCAGCCCGCAACTTCGCCACCCACTTGGCCGGCTCCCAGTACGAGACCCGGGGGTCGTTCAGTCCCGAGGTGACGAAGAGGTCGGGGTAGGAGCGCGCGCTGCCGTCGGCACCGGTGGCCGAGACGTTGTCATAGGGCGAGTAGCCGAGCATGCGCCGATACGCCGCCTCGTCGGCTAGCGGGTTGCCCCACTCCTCCCACTCGCCGACGGTCAGCGGCAGCGTGTCGTCGAGCATGGTGGTGACGCAGTCCACGAAGGGCACCTCGGCCACCAGGGCGCGGAACCGCTCTGGCGCCTGGTTGGCCACCGCGCCGATGAGCAGGCCGCCGGCGGAGCCACCCCGGCCGGCCAGCGCGCCGTCCCGGGCGATGCCGCGCTCGGCCAGGTGGCGCGCACACGCGACGAAGTCGCTGAACGTGTTGGCCTTGTTCTCCATGCGCCCGCCCTCGTACCAGGCCCGCCCCATCTCCCCGCCGCCGCGCACGTGCGCGATGGCGAAGACGACCTCGCGGTCGAGGAGCGAGAGGCGATGGTGGGAGAACGACGGGTCGATCGACACCTCGTAGGCGCCGTAGCCGTAGAGCACGCACGGCGCGGGGAGCTCCAGGCCGCGGCGGTGCACGACGGAGACCGGCACGCGCGTCCCGTCATCGGCGGTGGACCATTCGCGGTATGTGGTGTAGCGGGCAGGGTCGAAGTCGCCCAGGACGGGCTCCTGCTTCAGCAGCGTCTCCACCCGGTCTGCCAGGCCGACCTGCAGGACGCTCGCGGGCGTCACCATGGAGGTACGCCCGATGCGCAGCGTGGGCGCGTCCGTCTCGGGGTTGGGACCGAGCCAGGTCGACGACGGGCTGTCGATGGAGGGGACGATCCAGGCGGCGGCCAGCGGATCGGCGCCGAAGGGGTCCGGTCCGGCGTCGGCCAGGGGCAGGACGCGCACCTGCGTCTGCGCGTCGGTGCGCTCGCTCAGCACGAGGGCGCGGGCGAAGGCGTCGACATCCTCGACCCGCACCCCGGGGCGGTGGGGGACGACCTCGCGCCAGGCGTCGGCACCCGAGGCGGAGCCCGGCGCGGTGTCCGGGGCGGCCAGGACACGGAAGTCCTGGGCGTCCTCGTTGGTCAGCGCCACGAACCAGCCGGGGCCGCCGAGGGCCGGGGTGAGGTGGTCAAGGGCGTACTCGACCCCTTCGCGCCGGGGCATGACCACGGCCGGGGCCGTGAGGGGCCGGTCGGAGGGGAGAGCCAGCCACTCGGTCGTGTTGGTGCTGTGCAGGCCGACGAGCACGAAGGCCTCGTCGCGGGTCGAGCCGGTGCCGAGGGCGAAGCGGCGGTCCTGCTCCTCGTAGACGAGCGTGTCCTGGTCCGGGTCGCCGCCCAGGCGGTGGCGCCAGAGCTGGTACGGGCGCAGGGCGTCATCGAGCCGGACGTAGAAGACCTGTTGGCCGTCAGTGGACCAGGCCAGCCCGTAGCCGACCTCGGGTACCACCTCGGGCGCCATGGCGGGCGAGGTCTCGGCATCGAGGGGCTTGAAGCGGAGCTCATAGCGCTCGTCGCCGGCGCGGTCGGTCGTGTAGGCCAGCCAGAGATGGTCGCGACTGACGGCGGCGCTCCCCACGGCGAAGTACTCCGAGCCGGCGGCCAGGGCGTTCTCGTCCAGCAGGACCTGCTCCTCGTCGCCGGGCTCG
>DATNLP010000579.1:0-2386 GCA_035602795.1 Acidimicrobiales bacterium
GACCGGGCCGCCCACCTTGTGCGCACTCAGCGAGACCAGGTCGGCGCCGGCCGTGACCAGGGCCAGGTCGAGGAAGGGAGCGGCTTGCACGGCGTCGGTGAAGACGGCGGCACGCGGAGCGCGGCGGCGCGAGGCGGCGACGACGTCGGCCACCGGCTGCACCACGCCGGTCTCGTTGTTGGCCGCCATGATCGCCACCAGGACGACGCGCGAGGACAGCGTCCGCGCCAGCGCGTCGAGGTCGAGCACGCCGGCCCGGTCGACCGGCACCTCCCAGGCGTCGGCGCCCAGGCGCGCCGCCGCCCGGCACGACTCGCGCACCGCCGGGTGCTCCACCGCCGAGGACAGCACGACCGCCTCGCCACGCTCGTGCAGCGCGGCGTCGACCGTGCCCAGGACGGCCAGGTTGGCCGACTCGGTGCCGCCCGAGGTGAACACCACCTGCCCCGGGTCGCGGCCGAGGAAGGCGGCCACCTCGTCGCGGGCCTCTTCGAGCAGGCGCCGCGCCCGCTGCGCCGGCGGATGGCTCCCCGTTGGGTTGCCGAGCAGCTCGGCGTGCACGTCGGCCATGGCGGCGGCGACCTCGGGCCGCAACGGCACGGTGGCGGCGTGGTCCAGGTAGGTGAGCACCGCCCTACGTCACGGCTCGGGAAGGCCGACGCGGCGGAAGTCGGACCGCGACATCTCGGCGCCGCCGCCGCCGCCGCCGCCGTCGCCGGGTCGACGTCACGCCACGTACACCGTCTTCACGTTGGCGAACTCCTTCAGGCCGACCTCGGAGAGCTCGCGGCCGAAGCCGGACCGCTTGATGCCGCCGAACGGCAGCTCGGGCATGGAGGCCACCATGGCGTTGACGAACACGGCCCCAGCCTCGACGCCCTCGATGCAGCGCTGCGCTTCTTCCCGGTCCGACGTCCACGCGCTCGAGCCCAGCCCGAAGGTGGTGGCGTTGGCCGCGTCGAGCGCCGCCTCGAGGTCGGGCACCCGTAGCACCATGGCCACTGGGCCGAAGATCTCCTCCTGGGCCACCGGCATGTCCATGGTCACGCCCGAGAGCACGGTGGGGGCGAAGTACCAGCCGTCGCCGTCGGGCACCTTGGCGTCCGCGTGCACGGTCGCACCTTGGGCGCGCGCCGCCTCCACCTGACCGACCAGCTCGTCGCGCTGGGCCTCGGTGACGATGGGGCCGACGTCGGTCGCCGGGTCGAAGGGATCACCCACGACCAGCGAGGCCATGGCCTCGGTGAACTTGGCCAGGAAGGCGTCGGCCACCTCGTCGACCACAATGAAGCGCTTGGCCGCGATGCACGACTGGCCGTTGTTCTGCACGCGGGCGGTCACGGCGGTGCGCACGCACGCATCGAGGTCGGCCGAGGCCAGCACGATGAAGGGGTCGGAACCGCCGAGCTCGAGCACGCTCTTCTTCAGCGCGTGCCCCGCCGTGGCGGCCACCGACATGCCGGCGCGCTCGCTGCCGGTCAACGTCACCGCGGCCACCCGCGGGTCCTCGATGATCGCCGCCACGTCCTTCGACTCCACATAGAGGTTGGTGAACACTCCGTCGGGGAGGCCGGCCCGGCGGAACAGGTCCTCGATGGCGGCAGCCGTCTGGGGCACGTTCGACGCGTGCTTCAACAGCCCGCAGTTGCCGACCATGAGGGCAGGGGCGGCGAAGCGGATGACCTGCCAGAGCGGGAAGTTCCACGGCATGACGGCCAGGACCACGCCGATGGGCTGGTAGTGGATGTACGACGACGAAGCCGAGGTGGCGATCGGCTCGTCGGCCAGGAGCCGCTCGCCGTTGTCGGCAAACCAGCGCAGGCCGGCGGCGCACTTGGACACCTCGCCCTTGGCGGCGGCGAACGTCTTGCCCATCTCGGTGGTCAGGATGCGGGCGACGTCGGGCACCTCGGCCTCGAGCAGCTCGGCCGCGGTGATCAGGTGCCGCGCCCGTTGGGCGTAGGTGGTGGTCCGGTAACTGGCGAAGGCGGCCACGGCCCGGTCGAGCAGCGCGTCCAACTCCTCGGGGGTGAGGGACGGGAACACCTTCTCGGTCTTCCCGGTGGCGGGGTTGATGGTGGCGAAGGACATGGGTCGAACCTATCGCCCGGCGCCGGCATCGAGCCCCAGGTGCTGGGCCACGGCCCGGCGGACGAGCTTGCCGGTGGCGGTGTGCGGGAGGTCCCCTGCCCGGAAATACGACTTGGGCCGCTTGTAGGGGGCCAGGCGGGCCGAGGCGGCGGCCCGCAGGGCAACCTCGGCATCGGCGGTGTCGGCCACGAAGGCGACGCACACCCGCTGGCCCCACTGTTCGTCGGGCAGGCCGAACACGGCCACCTCGGCGATGCCGTCGACCGCGGCCAGGACGTTCTCGACCTCGGCGGGG
>DATNLP010000581.1:0-4360 GCA_035602795.1 Acidimicrobiales bacterium
AAAGAACTCGAGGCGTCAATCACCCGCTGGGTGGAGAACTGGAACGAGGACCCGAAGCCATTCGTCTGGCATAAGAGCGACGATGAGATCCTCGACACCCTGGCGAACTACTGCGAGCGGATCTCTGACTCAGGTCACTAGCTCCGCTCCCCCACCCTGAACATGTGCAGGGTGGTCCCGCACATGAGGCAGTACACGACGTCCAGCGACAATGGATCTGCATCCTCGACGTCTGGGAACACCGCAACGGTGCGGAATCGAGCCCCGTCGCTCACCGGCCAACGACAGTGTGGGCAGCGCGGCTCCTCGGGTGGCAGGGGCTGCGTCGAGGGCGTCTCGACGTGGGCCTGTCCGACTGTCTCTTGTTCTTGTCCGACCCCCGACATGAGCTCGGTGACTGCTCGGCGGACTCGTGGGAGATCCGCCCCCAGGTTGACCAGGATGGTGCACGCCACGCCCTCATGCTCCCGGACCAGACCGAGGAGCAGGTGCTCGGTGCCGATGTAATTGTGATGGAGCTGCAGTGCCTCACGAAACGAGAGCTCCAGGACCTTTTTGGCCCGGGGTGTGAACGGCGGCGGGCTGGTCGGCGGGTTGGCGGACATCCCGATCGTCTCTTCCACCTTTTCCCGCACGGCGTCAAGGGAGATCCCCAGGGACTGGAGCGCCCGGGCGCCGATTCCGTCACCCTCGCGGATGAGCCCCAGGAGAATGTGCTCGGTGCCGATGAAACCGTGGTTGAGCAGGCGCGCTTCCTCCTGCGCCCACATCAGCACCCTCCGTGCCCGGTCCGTGAACCGTTCGAACACCTCAAAATGGTACCGGTCCGGTCTCTTGGACTTTCCGCCAACTTCTCGCCGGGTTCACTCCACCGGTCGTCGGCCCTCTAGGTGATCTTGAGGACCTCTTGGAGGAGTTCCTCCCACGGGACCGCGTCCCAGCCGGACTTCTCGGCCGCGCCCTTGGCGACGTCCGTCGCTTCTTCGACCCACAAGAGCTCGATGTCCTGACCCGGTCCGATCTTTTGATCACCCTTGATCTCCTGCGAGGGTTGACCCTTGCCGATCGCGACCTCGGACCCGAACTCCGCCCCGAGCCAGACGTCCTGCCATGCCTTGTGCTTCTCCTTGAGGCGGACGGCCAGGCCCGACAAGTGGGAGTGATCGGGACTCTCGGCCACCTTGACGGCCCAGTGCAGACAGTGCCTCGCTCGCCGGTAATCCCCCTTGGGCGACGAGGCCTCTGCCTGTGGCTCGTATGCGTCGAGCTTTTGCCGCTGCTCGTCGGGGAGGATCTCCCGGAGGTTGTTCATCAAGCCTTTGACGATGGGCGACGAGCCCGTACTTGTCTCATGAGCCATGAACGCAAACTTACAGGCCCTCTGAAACGGACCTGGTCAGAGCAAGAGACGAGGTGCGACCCCGGTCATCCGGGCATGGCCGAACAGGCGGACCCGTTGTCCGGGGCACAGGTACAGGCCGGCGTTCCCTCGCCGACCAGAGACTCGCTCAGGCTTCGGCCGCCTTCTTGATGGCAGCCAGCGTCGCCGGGATACCGTTCTTCGCCGCCTCGCTGCGCAAGCCGATCTGCTTCGGCGCATCGTCGCCGAACATCTGCTCGAAGAAGGCCGCGCCCTCGGGAGGCAGCTCCCACGTCTCGGTGAGCTCGGTCCCGCCCTCGACCGCGGTGAGCAGATAGCTCCAACGGGCGCGGGTCGGGGGCTCCGCCACGGCCCAGGCGATCTCGCGACCGGGGTCGGCCACCACCACCTCCGAGCGGGTCTCCCACGTCCGTTCCGGCACCTCGTTGCGTCCGGTGAACATGGCGCCGACACGCGGTCCGCCGCCCTCGTCCCACCAACACGCGGTACAGACCGGGCTCCACTCGCCCATGCGGGTCACGTCGGCGACCATGTCGTACACCTCCGCGGGCGGGCGATTGATGACGATCGAGGCAGACTGGCATGGGTTGTCCATGGCGTCAGTATGACCGGACAAACGGACACTGTCATTTGGCTCCGACACCGGGGTGCCGTGCAGCCAGTGGCAACCGGCAAACGGTCTCGAACCCCGTGCTCCGGACGCCCGTGCCCGATCTCAGGGCGGTGGACCTTTCCGGACTTATCCGAAATGGCCCCAATGCGTCGCGATGATGAGCAGCACGCCGCCCGCGGCAAGGGCGGCGCCGGAGACGATCGTCCTGTAGCGCTGGGCCCGAAGGGCCAGGACTTCCGCCGCCACGAGCCAGACGCCCGCAATCACAATGAGCAGGAACCCGACCTCGGCGAGCTTGATGCCCGTGGCGGGCGTGATGGCGACCACGAAGTCCTACGGTAGACGTCCGTAGCCGTGCCGCGGAAGCGAGCGCTGCTACGCCTGTGGCCAGTCCTAGTCGACCGTCCAGCTCGACCCGGACCGCAGCAGTGCCGCCACGTCACCCAGCCCGCGCTTGGCTTGGGCGTCGGTGATCTGCTCAGCCATCTGCGTGCCGTACTCCGGGCGCTCCACGGCGCGGAAGACGCCGATGGGCGTCGGCTCGTAGGGGCCGCGGGCCAGCCGGGACAGCGCGAAGGCCAGGCCCGGGTCGTCCCGCTTCTCGTCGTGCACGAGGAGGTTCTCGCCGCCGACGTCGGCCACCGAGACGATCTCGAGCGAGCCGTCCGGGCGCTGAACGACGCCCCGCTCCTCGCCCTCGGGACCGAAGACGATTGGCTGGCCGTGCTGGAGCGGGATGAGCATGCTGGACCGGGCGTCGCGGCTCGTGATCTTCTCGAAGGCGCCGTCGTTGAAGACGTTGCAGTTCTGCAGCACCTCCACGAAGGCGGCGCCGTTGTGCTGGTGGGCGCGGCGGAACGTCTCCTGCATGTGGGCCCGGTCCATGTCGTGCGTGCGGGCCACGAAGGTGGCCTCCGCGCCCAGGGCCAGCGACACCGGGTTGAACGGGGTGTCCACCGAGCCGAACGGCGTCGACTTGGTGACCTTGGCCACCTCGGACGTCGGCGAGTACTGCCCCTTGGTCAAGCCGTAGATCTGGTTGTTGAACATCAGGATGTTCAGGCGCACGTTGCGGCGCAGCGCGTGGATGAGGTGGTTGCCCCCGATGGACAGCGCGTCACCGTCGCCCGAGATCACCCAGACGTCGAGGTCCGGGCGCGTCGTGGCCAGCCCGGTGGCGATGGCCGGCGCCCGCCCGTGGATGGAGTGCATCCCGTAGGTGCTCATGTAGTACGGGAAGCGGGCCGCGCAGCCGATGCCCGAGAGGAACACCGTGTTCTCGCGGCGCACCCCCAGCTCGGGCATGAGCATCTGCACGGCGGCCAGAATGGAGTAGTCGCCACAACCCGGGCACCAGCGCACCTCCTGGTCGCTGGTCCAGTCCTTGCGGGTGGTGACCGGGACGGCGGTGGCCACGGCGCCGTCACCGGCGTGGCCGTTGGATCCGTTGGAACCGTTGGACTCGCTCATGACTTCCCTCCGAGCAGTGCGGTGATGGCCGCCTCGATCTCGCCGACCCGGAACGGCACGCCCTGCATCTTCGACATGGTCTGGGCGTCGACCAGGTACTCGGCTCGCAAGATGCGGCTGAGTTGGCCCAGGTTGATCTCGGGCACCAGCACCTGCGTGTAGCGGGCCAGGACCTCCCCCAGGTTCGACGGCAGCGGGTTGAGGTGACGCAGGTGGACGTGGGCCGCCTTCATTCCCCGCGCCCGTATCCGCTTCACGCCGGCGAACACGGCGGCGTAGGTCGAGCCCCAGCTGACCAGCAGCAGTTGGGCGTCGCCGCTCTCGTCGTTCACCTCGACCGGCGGGATGTCGGCGGCGATGCGGGCGATCTTGTCGCGACGCAGGTGCACCATGCGCTCGTGGTTGACGCCCTCGTAGGACACGTTGCCGCTGCCGTCCGCCTTCTCGAGGCCGCCGATGCGGTGCTCCAGGCCGGGCAGGCCGGGCGGAGCCCAGGGGCGGGCCAGCGTCTCGGGGTCGCGGACGTAGGGCCAGAAGGTCTCGTTGCCGTCGGCGTCGGTGTGGTTCGGCTCGGAGGCGAAGTCGGGGTCGATGGGCTCCAGCGCGTCGAGGTCGAGCAGGCGCCACGGCTCGGCCCCGTTGGCCAGGTAGCCGTCCGAGAGCATGATCACCGGCGTGCGGTACTTCACGGCCAGCCGCACCGCCTCAATGGCGGTGGCGAAGCAGTCGCTCGGCGTCTGCGGCGCCACAATGGGCACCGGCGCCTCACCGTGCCGGCCGTACATGGCGTGCAGCAGGTCTGCCTGCTCGGTCTTGGTGGGCAGGCCGGTCGAGGGACCGCCGCGCTGCACGTCGACGATGACGAGCGGCAGCTCGAGGTTGATGGCCAGGCCGAT
>DATNLP010000589.1:0-2577 GCA_035602795.1 Acidimicrobiales bacterium
CCCAGCCACACCGACCTCTACCCGGTGTGGGCGCAGGCCCAGGAGGCGGGGCTGCCCGTCGTCTTCCACGTCGGCGGGACCGGGACGCTGATCGACCCGCACTACTTCGCCAACGGTCGGCCGGTTCCGCCCGACTTCCACGGCGGCGAGGAGAACTTCCGCTCGGTGGACTACATGGGCATCCCGGGGCCGCCGGCGCAGACGCTGGCGACGATGATCTTCGACGGGGTGCTCGAGGCGTTCCCGGAGTTGCGCATCGGGGTGATTGAGCAGGGGGCGATCTGGGTGCCGTCGTGGCTACGACAGATGGAGTCCGCCTTCGAGGCCTTCCACCGCCACGAGGAGCGCCTGCGGGCACTGTCCCTGCGTCCGTCGGACTACATTCACCGGCAGGTCCGCTTCACGCCGTATCCGACGGAGGACGTGGGGTGGATCGTGCGGGAGGCGGGGGCCGACCTGGTCCTGTTCTCGTCCGACTACCCCCACGTCGAGGGCGGGCGCAAGCCGCTCGAGCGGTTCGAGGCCTCCCTGGGCGACGCGTCCGACGAGGTGCGCCGGCAGTTCTACACCGACAACTTCCTGTTCCTGATGGGCAGCGCTGCGACGGCGCTGGCCGCATGACGACTGACGCCGACGGCGTCCGCCACGTCGACGCCGACGCCGACGCCGTAGTCGACGGCCTGGTCGAGGCCGGCTTCGAGGCCGTCCGGGACGCGTTCGCCGCCAACTTCGCGCAGGGCCGTGAAGTCGGAGCCGGCTTCTGCGTCCACGTCGACGGCCACAAGGTCGTCGACATCGTCGGCGGGTCGTTCGACGTCGGGGGGACGACCCCGTACGGGGCCGACACGCTTCAGGTCGTCTTCTCCTCGAC
The DNA here is from genome assembly GCA_035602795.1 of Acidimicrobiales bacterium. GTDB lineage: Bacteria > Actinomycetota > Acidimicrobiia > Acidimicrobiales > RAAP-2 > Bog-473. The sequence continues at coordinate 872 of DATNLP010000589.1, forward strand.
CAAGGGGGCGACGGCGGCGTGCGCCAACCTGCTGGCCCAGCGGGGTGAGCTCGACATGGACGCGCCCGTGACCACTTATTGGCCCGAGTTCGCCCAGGCCGGCAAGGACGACATGCCCGTCCGCTACCTGTTGTCGCACCAGGCGGGCCTGCCAGCCGTGGATGCCCGGCTGAGCGCCGAGGAGATCAGGGCCTGGGACCCCATCGCCGAGGCCCTGGCCGCCCAGGCCCCGTTCTGGGAGCCGGGCACGGCGCACGGGTACCACGCCGTCTCGTACGGCTACCTGGTCGGCGAGGTCGTCCGGCGGATCACCGGCCGCTCCCTCGGGACATTCTTCCGTGACGAGATCGCAGGGCCGCTCGGGATCGACTTCTACATCGGTCTTCCCGGCGACCTCGAGCACCGGGTCTCACCCATTGCGGCCCAGCCCATCGGGGCGGCTGGAGCGGCGGCAACTGCGACGACCCCTGCGACGACCGAGAGCCCGACCCCGTACGGCAAGACACTCCAGGCCCGCGCGCTCAACCTGGGCGGAGGGATCCGCGACCCGTTGTGGATGAACAAGCCCGAATGGCACGCCGCCGAGATGCCGGCCGGCAACGGCATCACCAACGCCGCCGGCCTGTCGCGCCTGTACGCCGGCCTCATCGGGACCGTCGAGGGCGGGCCGGCCGATCCCGTCCTGACCCCCGATCAGATCGAGAGGGCCCGCACGCCCCTCACGTCGGGCCGGGACCAGGTCTTCGCCTCGGTCGGGATGCCCCTGGAGCAGAAGATCGGTCTCGGGTTCTGGCGCTGCAGCCCGGTGACGCGCTTCGGCGGCACCGGGTCCTTCGGCCATGCCGGCGCAGGCGGCTCCTATGGCTTCGCCGACCCGGAACACCGCCTGGCCGTGGGTACGCCATGAACAAGATGGCCACCGAGCTCGTCGACCCCCGCCCGCACGACCTGCTGCGGGCGGTCTACGCCTCCATCGGCGCCGAGGCGGACGCGAAATACTGCTGACCTGGGAGTTGTTGTACTTTTCGGAAGAAAGGTACGGAATGTTCAACCGCAAGCACAACACCGGCGGCGTCACCGCGACCGCGAGCCCGTCCACCTACGAGGTCACCAAGTCCGAGGACGAGTGGAAGGCCGAGCTGACGCCGGACCGCTACGCCGTCCTGCGCCGGGCCGGCACCGAGCCCGCCTGGTCGGGAGAGCTGCTTCACGTCGACGGCGAGGGCGTGTTCCACTGCGCCGGCTGCGGCGCCGACCTGTTCGACACCGACGCCAAGTTCGACTCCGGGTCGGGTTGGCCCAGCTTCGACCGGGCCCGCTCCGAGGGCACCATCATCGAGCGGTCTGACCGCAGCCACCTGATGGTCCGCACCGAGATCCTCTGCGCCCGGTGCGGGGGACACCTGGGCCATGTCTTCCCAGATGGCCCCACCGACACCGGGCAGCGCTACTGCATCAACTCGCTCTCGCTGACCTACGAGCCGGACGCCGCCGGCGCCTGACCGGCCAGTCGGGCCTGGACCGAGTCGAACAGCAACCCGAGGCGCTCCGCTTCGGGTCGGAGGCCCAGGCGGTGGAGCAACGTGCCGCCCAGGGCGAGGGCGCCGCAGATGTCGGCGACCTCGTCTCTCGGGAAGCCGATCGCTGCCCGACCTGGTGCGACAGCGGCGGTTGCGGCGGCTGGTGCGGATGAGGCGGGGGCGGGA
>DATNLP010000605.1:0-4975 GCA_035602795.1 Acidimicrobiales bacterium
GACGCCGAGGTGGTCCTGCCCGTCGACCAGCCGGCGCTCGACGACGAGCCGACCGCCATCGCCGAGGCCCTGCGCCACCCGCTGACCGGGCCGCCCCTGTCCGCACTGGTCGGCCCGCACACCGAGGTGGCCGTCGTCTTCCCCGACCTGACGCGGCCGATGCCGAACCGCACCGTGCTGCCCCCGCTGCTCGAAGAGCTGGCGCGCGCCGGTGTGCCCGACAGGGGCATCACGCTGCTGTGCGCCACCGGGACCCACCGCCAGGCCACGCCGGAGGAGATGGCCGAGCTGGTCGGGCCCGCCGTGGTGGGGCGCTACGTGATCGTCGACCACGACGCCACCAGCGACGAGCACGAACAGGTGGGCGACGTGGACGGCGTCCCGGTGCTGCTCCAGCGCGAGTACGTCGAGGCGGACGTGCGCATCGTCACGGGCTTCGTCGAACCGCACTTCTTCGCCGGCTTCAGCGGCGGCCCGAAGGCGGTGTGCCCGGGCCTGGCCGCCACCGAGACCATCCTGGAGGCCCACCACCCGCGCCGCATCGCCGACGCCCGGGCCACCTTCGTCACCCGGGCCGGGAACCCGGTGCACGACTTCGTACGGGCGGCCACCGCGCTGGCGCCGCCGCACCTGTCCGTCGACGTCGCCATCAACCGGGCGCGCCGGGTGACCGCGGTCTTCGCCGGGCCGCTGGCCGAGGCGCACGACGCCGCCTGCGCGCACGTGGGGTCCTCGGCGGTGCGCCAGGTCGACGCACCCTTCGATCTCGTGGTGTCCACCAACGGCGGCTACCCGCTGGACCGCAACCTCTACCAGGCGGTCAAGGGCATGGCGGCGGCCGAGCGCATTGTGCGCGACGGGGGGATCGTGGTCATGGCGGCCGCCTGCGAGGACGGCGTGCCGGAGCACGGCGCCTTCGCCCGCCTGCTCCACGAGGCGCGCACGCCGGCCGACCTGTCCGACCCGTCGGGCGGCGCCGAGCTCGACCGCTGGCAGGCCCAGGTGCTGGGCCGCGTCCTGGCCCGGGCGGAGGTGCACCTGCACTGCGACGGGCTCGACCGGGCGAGCGTCGAGGACGCGCTGCTCCGCCCCGCCCCCGATCTCGACGGCGCGGTGGCGGCGGCGCTCGGGCGCCTGGGGCCGGGGGCCCGGGTGGCCGTGCTGCCCGAGGGGCCACTCACGGTGGCCGGCGTGGCGGGGCCGGGCTGACGTCCTTGGCAATACCTGACACGGGTGTCAGGGATTAGAGTCGCCCCTCAATGTCCGACGATCCACTGTTCGACTTCGCCGTCCCGGAGGATCTCCTACAGGAGGCGGTGTCCCACCTGAAGGACCCCGACGTGGTGGCGGACCTGAACGTGATGCCGGGGACCGGCGAGGGCAAGCCGCCCCCCCTGATCGGGATCCTGAGCCGGTACGGCTACGCGCCGCTGGTGCTGTTGACTGCCGCGGCGCTGGTGCCGGGCACCTTCGGCAACGGCATCAGCCTGATCGGCCGGAACCTCGAGATCTCCTTCCACATGTCCAACGCGTCGCTCGGCGCCGTGGCCTTCATCGCCTCGGTGTCGCAGCTCTTGTGGGCGGTGCCCCTGGCGCTGTGGGCCGACCGGGGCAGCCGCAAGGTGGTGGCGGCCGTGGCGCTCCTCATCTTCGCCGGGTTCGGCGCCCTCATGGCCATCTCACCCAACGTCTGGTGGTTCGCCTTCCTCTACCTGGCGGCGTCGGTGGGCACCGGGGTGAACAACACGGTGCACAACTCCTATCTGGCCGACGCCTATCCGACCGAGGGCAGAGGCCGGATCTTCAGCTGGCACAACCTCTCGGATCCCCTGTCGCAGACGATCGGGATCCTGATCTTCGGCTTCGTGGTCACCATCGCCCACGACTGGCGCTACGGGCTGCTGGTGGCGCTGGCCGGCATCCCGCTCGGCCTCGCGCTCTTCACCTTGCGCGAGCCCGAGAAGGGAGCCAACGAGAGCAGCCACATCCTGAAGGCGTCGGGGATGGACCTGCAGGCGCAACAGGAGAAGGCGCCCCGGGTCCTCCTGGGCTCGGCGGTGACCAGGTTGCTGCGGGTCCGCTCCCTCTACTACGAGCTGGTGGCGGTGGCCATCCTCGGCTTCGCCGGGACCGGCGCAGGACTGTTCGGCAACCTGTTCTTCATCGACAAGTTCCACCTCGACACCGCGTCGCGGAGCGAGGTCTACGCCATCATCGGTCTGGCGGCGTTCCTCGGCCTGCCCCTGGCCTATGTCTTCGGCGACCGCTACTTCCGGCGCGCCCCCAACCGCCCGCTCGTCATCTCGGGTATCTGCATCACGGCCTACGGCGGGTTCTACGTCCTGTCGCTCTACGTGCCCCAGCTCTGGCTGTGCGTGGCCCTGCAGTTCCTGGCCGGCGCGGCCGTGTCGCCGCTGGCCATCTGCATCTTCTTGACCTTGGCGGCGACGGCCCCGCCCGAGATGCGCACCATCTGCTTCGCCATGTTCGGCGTGTACTCACTCGTCTTCGGCGGATTCGCCGGATCGGTGCTGGTGGGCGCCATCTCCGACGCCATCGGCGGCCTGCACGGCATCGTCGTGTCGCTCACCCTGATCTTCCCGGTGTGCGCCATCGGTGGGTTCCTGCTCATCCTCGGCTCCCGCAGCGTGCGACGTGACATCACCCTGGTCATCGAGGACGTCATCGAGCGCTACACCGAGGGCAAGCGGCGCCAGGACGGGGGCGACATCCCGGCTCTGCAGGTGCACAACCTCGACTTCTTCTACGGCATCAACCAGGTCCTCTTCGACGTCAACCTCGAGGTGGCCGAAGGGGAGATGGTGGCGCTGCTCGGCACGAACGGTGCCGGGAAGTCGACCCTGCTGCGGGCCGTCTCGGGTCTGGAACACCCGCACCGCGGTGTCATCCGGCTCTTCGGCATGGGCTCGACCTACCTGGAGCCCGAGCAGATCATCGACGAGGGGGTGGCCCTCTTGGTGGGCGGGAAGATGACCTTCCCGGGTCTGACCGTGCGCGACAACCTGCGCATCGGGGGACACACCTTGCGACGCGACCGGGGACGGGCGGACCGGGCCCAAGAGGAGGCGCTGGCGGCCTTCCCCGAGCTGGTGGAACGGATGGACCAGCCGGCGGGGACCCTGTCCGGCGGGGAGCAGCAGATGTTGGCGCTGGCGCGGGTGATGATGACGGCGCCCCGGCTACTCATGATCGACGAGCTCTCGCTCGGGCTCGCCCCCATGACGGTGGAGCGGCTCATGGGCATGGTGCGCCGCATCAACGAGACCGGGACCACCGTCATCCTGGTCGAGCAGAGCCTGAACCGCGCGCTGAGCCTGGCCCAACGCTGCTTCTTCATGGAGCGGGGCGAGATCCGATTCGACGGCCCCACGGCCGAGCTCATGGGCCGCGACGACCTGCTGCGCCCCGTCTTCCTCGGCACGGCGTCGGCCCGCTTGGGGTAGCTGCCCTTGCTCGCGCTCTCCGCCCCCAACTTCGTCCTGGTCCAGGGCGTCTTCTACGGCCTGGGCTACGGCCTGCTCGCCCTCGGGCTGGTCCTCGTCTACCGCACGAACCGGGTGCTGAATTTCGCCCAGGGGCAGATCGGGGTGATCGCCGCCGTCTTCCTGGTGAAGCTCACGGCCGATTTCAAGTTCAACTATTGGTTCGCGCTGGTGCTCTCCATCGCCCTGGCCGCCTCCGTTGGCGCCCTGTCCGAGCTCTTGCTGCGGCGCCTGTTCAAGCGCCCGCGCGTGCTGGTGATGGTGGCCACCATCGGGCTCAGTTACGTGTTGCTGGCGCTCAGCGTGCTGCCGTTCATCGCGCCCCACAACCTCTACAAGCCGGTCCCCGTCCCGTTCGACCTGTCGTTCTCGCTGGGGCCGTTCATCATCACGCCGACCGAGGTCCTGACGCTCATCGTGGCCCCGATCGTGACCCTGGCGCTCGTCCTGGCCGTGCGCTTCACGTCGTGGGGCCTGTCCATGCGCGCCATGTCGGAGAACGCCGACTCGGCCCGGCTCTCGGGCGTGTGGATCCGGCGCACGTCGACGCTCACCTGGACGGTGGCGGGGGCGCTGTCGGCCTTCACGGCCATCCTCAACGCGCCCAACCAGACGAGCGCGCTGACCCAGGCGCTCTCGCCCGACCTCCTGCTCTACGCGCTGACGGCGGCGCTCATCGGCGCCATGATCAACCTGACCGTGGCCTTCGTCGCCGGGGTCGGGATGGGCGTGTTCCTCGAGCTGCTCGAGTGGAACGTCCCCTCGCCGGCCAAGCAGCAGTTCATCCTCTTCATCGTCGTCATGGTCGTGCTGCTGGTTCGGGTGGGTGCGCTGCGCAAGGGCGTCCGCCTCGGGGACCGCAGCACCTGGCAGCACGGCGCCACGACCACGCTGCGCGCCGGGGCCGACCTGCTGCGCCAGCGCGTGTCCTCCACCGGCATCTGGCTCTGCGTGGTGGTGACCGCACTGTTGCCGTTGGTGCTCTCGGTCGGCAACGACGTGTTGCTCAGCCAGATCTGCATCTATTCGGTCATCGCGCTCTCGCTCACCATGCTCACCGGATGGGCGGGCCAGGTCTCCCTGGGCCAGTTCGGGTTGGTGGCGGTGGGGGCGCTGGTGGCCGTCCACCTGGGCACCTCGATGCCTCTGCTGGTCGTCATGCTCTACGGCGGTGTCGTCACCGCGGTGGTCGCCATCCTGGTGGGTCTGCCGGCGCTGCGCATGCCGGGGCTCTTCCTCGCCGTCACGACGCTCGCCTTCGCCATCTTCATGCAGAACGCCGTGCTGGCCACGCCCTGCGTCACGGTGCCCGGCCTGAACAAGACGCTGTGCACCGGGCTGCCCAACCCCGCCTACACCTTCATCAACCGGCCCAACCTGTTCGGCATCAGCCTGGCCTCGCAGCGCTCGTTCGCCTGGTTCTCCATCGCCGTCCTGATCCTGTCCGTCTTCATGGTGCGGTTGTGGCGGGA
>DATNLP010000609.1:0-8064 GCA_035602795.1 Acidimicrobiales bacterium
GGGTGTCGCCGTAGTACCCGGCGCCGCCGAACGTCATGATCCCGCCGGCCGAGTCGATGAGGCCGTACGACGAGTCGGTGGCCGCCGAGGGTGTGGCGGCGGCCGCCTGCGCTCCGTGCCCCGGGGCCGACGCCGGCAGGGCGAGCACGCTGGCCACCAGGAGCGCTGCCAAGCCCAGAGCAGCGTGGTGGGCCCGCCATGTCCACCTTCTCGCACTGAGCATGAGTCCAGGATCATACGAAACCGGGAGGGCCGCGTCGGCGCGGCCCGATTCAACGGGACACAGCGGGCCGCCGGTCGGTTGGACGATGGGCGGCAGGGGGACCGTATCGGCCCTGTCTCTGCCTACGAGGAGCCGGCGTACACCGCGCCGGCCACGTTGGCGATCTGCTGGTTGAGCGCCGGCTCAATGAGGTCGTCCACGGCCGCCTGGGTGATGTGCACGCCGTCGGACGGCCGCGCCTGGATCCCGTCCACCGTCGAGGCGTACTGGCCATTGGGGTCGAGCACCGAGTTCACGTCGTCGATCGAGACATAGGAGGGATCCTGAGCGGCGACCGACTCGACGATCTGGTTGTAGGCGTCGACCAGGTCGTTCGGTGTGCCGTCGGCGAAGTAGGGCGACGTCGAAATGATGACGGCGCCGCCATCGGAGTGCGCGATCTGGACCGCCTCCTCGAGGTTGGCCTCGATGTACGCCGAGTAGTCGGCGTCGGCCAGGGTGGCGTAGCTCCCGTCGAAGAGGCGGTCCTGCGTCTCCCAGTACCCGGTCTGGAACACCGTGACGTCCGGGTGGAAGCGCGAAACCACCCACTGCAGCTGCTCGTACCACAGGGCGCAGGCCGGTTGGCTCAGGTAGATGTCGGACGGCGGGTGGCCCCAGGGGATGGTCGGCGCACCGTTCGTGTAGCCGCACCCCGCTTCGGCCCCGTCCTCGACCCAATAGGGCGGCATGCTCTTGGCCACGTAGTAGCCCTCGTAGAGCGACAGGGAGTCGCCCGAGAAGGCCACCCGCAGCCCGCCCTGGTGGGTCGCCTGGGGGCCCGGCACCTCGTTGATGATCGCCACCTCCGGGGCGATCGGGGCCGACAGTTCGGGCGGGTACAGGGGTGGGTGCTCCGGTGACTGCGCGCTCCCCGAGAACACGGCGTCGCCGAAGGTGAACACGCCGGCGTCCGACGCCACCAGCCAGTAGCCCTGGCCGTCGGGCGTCGGCGCCAGGCCGACGATGGGCTTGTTCAGCGCGAGCGAGCCCGTCGACCCGAAGAACCCGGCGTCGCCGTAGTCGAAGATGCCCCCGTCGGAGGCGACCAGCCAGTAGCCGTTGCCGTCGCTGGTCGCCGCCATGGCGACGATCGGCTTGTTGAGCCTGATGCTGCCGGTCGAGCCCCAGAACTGCGCGTCGCCGTAGGTGAAGATGCCCCCGTCGGAACCCACCAGCCAGTACCCCCGTCCGTCGGGCGTGGCCGCCATGCCGACGATCGGCGCGTTGAGGGCCTGGCCGCCCCGCGAGCCGAAGAAGCCGGCGTCGCCGAAGTCGAAGATGCCCCCGTCGGAGGCCACCAGCCAGTACCCGCCGCCGTCGGCCGTGGCCGCCATGCCGACGATCGGCGCGTTGAGCGGCGTACCGCCCATGGAGCCGAAGAACCCGGCGTTGCCGTAGTTGAAGATGCCACCGTCCGACGCCACCATCCAGTACCCGCCCGCCGGGTCGGCCGCGCCGCTCACGATCGGCCGCTGGAGCGACACCTCCAGGGTGTCGCCGTAGTACCCGGCGCCGCCGAACGTCATGATCCCGCCGGCCGAGTCGATGAGGCCGTACGACGAGTCGGTGGCCGCGGGCACCTGCGCGCCCGCACGGGCCACCCCGGCGTGCCCGCCGCCGCCGTCCTCGACGAGCACCAGAAGCCCGCCGGCCGACACGGTCGCCATGGCCACGACGGCCACGCGGCCGGCCCACCGCCTCCCGCTGGCCGCCCTCGTCATGAGACCCCGATTGTAGGGAACGACGACCGCGCCGCTGGCGCGTCCCCCAACTAGAGCAGACGCAACTGCAGGTCCCCTTGGTCGGGCCGCTCCCGCCCGTGCCCACCCGCGCTCTGGCCCGTCTCCGGGTTCACCGACGTTGCCGCTCGGTAGCGGTCGCGCCCGGTGACGCCGCAGCGCCGCGCCGCGGCGCGCACCACGCCCTCCACCCGGTCCCGCTCGTCGTCCGCTTGATACGCCCCTCGCCGGAACCGCGCCCGGTGCAGCGCGACCAGGTCCGGACGCTCGGCCTCCAGCCAGCCCAGGTAGTGCTGGCGCAGCGGGCCCCGCAGGTGCAGCGCCACCCCCGTGATCGACACCGCTCCGGCGTCGGCGCAGGCCTCGACCACCTCGCGCAGCTGCGCCTCGCCGTCCGAGAGCCCCGGCAGCACCGGAGCCACCAGCACCCCGCAGGGGATGCCCAGGGCGGTCAGCCGCCGCAGCGCCTCGACCCGCCGGTCCGGCGGGGGAGTACCCGGCTCGGTCAGCCTCCAGACGCGCCGGTCCAACGTCCCGATGGAGAACGACACCGCCACCTCGGTGCGCTGGGCCGCCGCCGCCAGCGCGGCACCGTCGCGCAGGATGAGCGTCGACTTGGTCAGGATGGAGAACGGGTTGCGCGCCCGCGACAGGGTCTCCACGATGCCCCGCGTCAGGTGGTATTTGCCCTCCGCGTGCTGGTAGGGGTCGGTGTTGGTCCCCATGGCGATGTGCTCGCCGTGCCAGCGGGGCGAGCGCAGCTCGGCCCGCAGCCGCTCGACCGCGTTGACCTTGACCACGATTTTGCGCTCGAAGTCCGCCCCGATCCCGAGACCCAGGTAGTCGTGGGTGGGCCGGGCGAAGCAGTACACGCAGGCGTGGCTGCAGCCTCGATACGCGTTGATGGTGTGCCGGAAGGGCATGGGGCTCTCCGGCGGCACCGTGTTGATGATGGTGCGGGCGTTGACGTGGAGGAACTCCAGCCCGGCGTAGGCGCCCCGGCCGACGTGGCGCTCGGCCACCCTCTCGTCGGGGAAGAGCGTGCCCCCCTCCTCGCTCTCCGCCGTCGTCCACCGGAGTGCCATCCGATCTACGATAGCGAACAGGTGTTCGTAATTCAATGGGCCGGGTGTCCCCGGATACGGGCAGGTCAGCCGGTAGTCTCGGCGTCACTGTGGTGACCAAGACCCGCGGGCGCGCCCCGACGCGTGCGCCCGCCCGCTCTTCCGGCAAGAAGCCCGCCAGCCGCTCCAAGGCCGCCGCCCCGTCGCGCCCGCCCTTCTGGCGCGTCCAGGCACGCGACCTGTGGGCCGTAGGCCTGGTCACCCTCGGCGTCCTGCTCGCCCTGGCCCTGTGGGGCCAGCAACTCGGCCCGGTCGGCCACGGCGTCAACACCGGGCTCGCCGCGGTCGCCGGCTGGGCCCGCATCCTGCTCCCGCTCGTCGTCATCGGCGCCGGCGTCGCCCTGCTGGTCGACCGGGGCGAGCCCGAGGCGGACGCGCCACGCGGCACCGACCCCGTGCGCCTGGTCGTCGGCATCGTGCTCGGCCTGCTGGGCGTCTGCGGCCTGGCCGAGCTGGCCAAGGGTGCGCCGCGCCTGTCCGACACCGGCGCCTTGCGTAACAGCGGGGGCTATCTCGGCGCGTTGGTCGGCCGCCCCCTGCACGACGGCTTGGGGCCTGCCGGCGCCGAGGTCCTGCTCGTGGCCGTGGTCCTCGTCGGCATCCTGATCGCCACCGGCGTCCCCCTGCAGGCCGTGGGCCGGGGCCTGCGCCGGGCCGGCGCCGCCACGGGCCGCACCGCTCTCGAGCTCTGGCGGGGCAAGCCGTTCGTGACGCCGATCGAGCATATGGACGACGACGACGCGGTGGCCGCCTCGTCCGGGCCCGCCCCCGTCGTGCCGGAGGAGGCACCGGACGAGCCGCCTCACGACGACGACGCGGACATCGATGTCCCGCTCGACCCCGAGCCCGCCCCGGTGCAGGCGGCCGACGAGCCGGCGCCGGCGCCGGCCGTGCCGCGCGAGCCAGGGGAGTGGGTGCTGCCGGCAATGTCGCTCCTGCACGCCTCCAAGAAGCTCCACCAGGACCAGCGCCAGGTCGACGCGGCCGGAGTGGAGCTGGTGCGCGCCCTGGCGGCCCACGGCGTCGAGACCCGCCTGGTGGGCAGCCGCGTCGGCCCGACCGTGACGCGCTACGAGCTCGAGCTCGGCCCGGGCGTCAAGGTGGCCCGCGTCACCAGCCTGTCCAAGGACATCGCCTACGCCATGGCCTCGCCGGACGTGCGCATCCTGGCCCCCATCCCGGGCAAGTCGGCCATCGGTGTCGAGGTGCCCAACCGCACGCGCCAGCTGGTGTCCCTGCGCGACATCCTCGATGCCAAAGAGGCGCGCGTCACGCCGACCACCCACCCGCTCGAGGTGGCCATGGGCCGCGACATCGCCGGGCGCGCCGTCGTGGCCAACCTGGCCGAAATGCCGCACATCCTCATCTCGGGCGCCACCGGGTCGGGCAAGTCGTCGTGCATGAACTCGCTCATCACGTCGATCCTCATGCGACAGGACCCCGACCGCGTCAAGCTCATTCTGGTCGACCCCAAGCGCGTCGAGCTCGGCCAGTACGACGGGCTGCCGCATCTCTTGAGCCGCGTCGTCGTCGACCCCAAGCAGGCGGCCAACGCGCTGGCCTGGGCCGTCAAGGAGATGGAGCGCCGCTACGACCTTCTGGCCGAGAACGGGGCCCGCGACATCACCGGCTACAACCAGCTGGTGGCCGATGGCCTGGTGGCCGCGCCGCCCTCGGACAAGCGGCGCGTCCGCGAGGTGGCGGCCCGCGCCCTCGGCGAGGGGCACCCCGGCATCGACGACGAGACGGATCTCGAGGAGCCCGAGCCGCCCCAGCCGCTGCCCTTCATCCTCGTCGTGGTGGACGAGCTGAACGATCTCATGATGGTGGCCGCCCGCGACGTCGAGGACTCCATTGTGCGCATCGCCCAGATGGCGCGCGCCGTCGGCATCCACCTGGTGATCGCCACCCAGCGCCCTTCGGTCGACGTCATCACCGGCGTGATCAAGGCCAACATCCCGAGCCGCATGGCCTTCTCCGTCTCCACCCTCATGGACAGCCGCGTCATCCTCGACCAGCCCGGTGCCGAGCGGCTGGTGGGCAAGGGCGACATGCTCCTGCTCGAGGCCTCGTCCAACGTGCTGCGCCGCCTGCAGGCCCCCTGGGTGTCCGAGGAGGAGGTGCGCGAGGTGGTGGCGCACTGGAAGCGCCAGGGCGGCATCACCGAGCCGGTGGTCGGCATCGGGAATGCCGACACCTCGGCATCGGGCGGCGCCGGTATCGACGACGATGACGACGAGCTGCTGGCCCAGGCCCGCGACCTCGTCGTGCGCTCGCAGCTGGGCTCCACCTCCATGCTGCAGCGCAAGCTGCGGGTCGGCTTCGCCCGGGCCGGCCGGCTGATGGACCTGCTCGAGCAACAGGGCGTCGTCGGTCCCAGCGAGGGCTCCAAGGCCCGCGCCGTCCTCATGACGCCCGACGAGCTCGACGCGCTCAGCCGGCGGTGAGCGAGCGCAACCCGGCGCCCCTCATGGTGGCGCCCTTCCGACTGGACTCCCTGCGCGGTCCGGAAGCCCCGCCCGAACCCGGATCCAACCGGCGCGGCCGCTCGCGGCGACGACGCCGGCGTTCGAGCGTCCTCCTCATGTTGCTCGCCGTGCTCGTCCTGCTCATCGCCGCGGCCGGCGTGTTCGCCGCGGTCAGGCTCAGCGCGGCCGACCCACCGCCCGCGGTCACCTCGGTCACGCTCCACCCGGTCGCCGTGCCGGCCAAAACCGTGGCGCTGCCGTGGCCCCAGATCGGGCAGGGGGCCATCGCCGTGCCGTCCATCGGCGTCGACGTGGCGTCCGGCCCCGAGCAGCCGGTCCCGGTCGCCAGTCTGACCAAGCTCATGACGGCGTACGTCATCCTGCACGACCATCCATTGGCCAGCGGGCGGTCCGGTCCGACGATCACGGTGACGGCGGCGGACGTCCAGGACTACGACAACGACACCGTCAACGACGACTCCAACGCGCAGGTGGTGGCCGGAGAGCAGCTCTCGGAGGAGCAGGTGCTCGGGGGCATGCTCGTCCACTCAGCCGACAACTACGCCGACCTCCTCGCCCGTTGGGACGCCGGCAGCCAGGCCGCGTTCGTGGCGAAGATGAATACGGACGCCGTCAAGCTCGGCATGGAGCACTCCCACTTCGCCGACGCCAGCGGTGTCAACCCGGGCTCGCAGTCGACCGCCTCCGACCTCTTGAAGGTGACGGGGGCCGACATGGAGAACCCGGTCTTCGCCTCTCTGGTCCAAATGTCCTCCATCACGCTGCCCGTGGCCGGCACCATCTCCACGTACACCCCGCTGCTGGGTCTCGCTGGCATCATCGGGGTGAAGTCCGGCTTCACCACGGCGGCCGGAGGCTGCGACGTCCTGGCGGTCATACGCCCCGTCCACGGGCGGTCCACCCTGCTGCTGGCGGCCGTGACCGGGCAGATGGGCCCCGTGGTCCTGGCGCAGGCGGGCCTCCACGGCCTGGCACTGGTCAACGCGGTGCAGCCGTTGATCGGTACCTCGTCGGTCCTGCGGGGCGGCCAACTGGTGGCGCACGTGACCGAGGCCGGCCGCACGGTCGACGCCCAGGCGGCGGCGCCGGTGTCCATGCTCACCTGGCCCGGGGTGCAGGCGGCCCGGACCTTCCATCCCGATCGTCACCTGACCGACAAGGCGCGTCGCGGCGCGGCCGTAGGCACCGTCGTGGTGCGTCTCGGCACGCAGCAGGTGGCAGTCCCGGTGCGCCTCCGCCAGGACGTCCCCCGACCGTCACTCCTCCAGCGCCTGTTCTGATTCGGGTCACTGGCTTGCGCCGAACATCCGCACGGACAGATGCGTGGGTCATCGGAAGTCCCTCTCTGACGGTCCGTGGCATCTGAGGTATTCGTCCGCCGGAGGGGCGGGACGGTTCACCTAACGCAGCCGGGCGGAATCAGCGGGCGGCCCAGTCGCAGACGCCGACAATCTTGTTGAGCGTCAGGTCCACCATGATCTTGGTGATCCATCGGCCCGGTACGTCCCAACCATTGGCCGGGATGAAGGCAATGGTGAGCCACGACGCTGTGGAGGGGATGCCGTTGCCAAGGTGCTCATCGCCTCGACGCACGATCCCATCGGCATCAGGACCCCAACCGCCCTCACCCCCGTGGTCGTAGGCGGTCCCGAGGTCGTCGGCCACGTCGCCGAGACCCCAAGAAGCATTGAGGTGCCGATCGGACTTTGGAAACCCAGGGACAAAGGTGTAGCGAAGAGCCGATCCCCACGGCGTTCGCAGCGTGATCCCTTCGAGAACAATGTGCCGACCTGGAACCAGTTCACCCAGGTCCAGATCGACAGGAATGTCGATCTCTACGAACCCGTCAGCCATCTCTGACACGTCCTCGGGGCCGTAAACCGTCCGATGACTGTTTCCACATACCGGGCACTGGTACGACCATGAACCAGCCTGCTCGTCGGCCAACTCGGGACCGCGCGGCAACGTCAGCCGCTCACCTGTCGTCAGACAATGCGTCGTGTATGTCCCCGAAGACGCCTCGTTGGCCACAGATTGACTCTAGGACCGCCATGGTGCGTCGGCAGCCCGCCGAAACGGTGGGCGAGGGACCGTCCTGAAGGCCCGCCGACTTGCGGGCGAAGAGCCAGTAGGCGAGCGAGTTGCCCATTTGCGCTGCGCCGGCTAGGCGCCACACCCACTTTGGGCCACGAATCTGGCCCGGGTTTCGGTGCCGGATGTCTGTCCAGGTGAAGACCGCGACGACGGTATGTACGACAATGAGGCCTTGCGGGGAGCCTTGGAACGGGTTTGCGTTGGCCACCAGCCAAGTGTGCCCCGTCAATCCACCCGGTCGCCGTGGCCCTGCTCCGGCACGCCGGCCTGTGGTGCCCTCGCCTACTGAATCAGAAGTTGGCGGCTGCCGTCTCGAAAGCATCGCTCGGCCCGGAACACCGGTGAGAGGTCGT
>DATNLP010000618.1:0-13663 GCA_035602795.1 Acidimicrobiales bacterium
ACCCGCAGCGCCGCTGGCGGCTGACCCGCAGCGCCGCTGGCGGCTGACCCGCAGCGCCGCTGGCGGCTGACCCGCGCCGCGCCGGCGGCTGACCCGCGCGGCCCCCGGCGGCCCCCACGCACCGAAACCCTTCCCGCTGCACCGAAACTGCAACCTTGTTGCGCCTGAGCCTCACCCCGGCGGGGTCATTCTGTTGTCAGGATGTAGATGTAGAGGAAGAGGCGGGTGAGCCACGGAGTTCCCGGGGTGAGTCCGGGGTGGCAAGCGGGGGAAATCGATGACGCAGAACCTCAAGATCGCAGAGCAGATGGTAGTGCACCTGATCGCCGAGACCAACCGGGACCACTACGAGACCCAGTGGAGCTACGAGCTGACCAGCGACGTGAGCAACATCGAGGTCGTCTCCGCGCCCGGCACCAACACCCTGCGCATCCACCCGTGCTGGCTCCGCTACGTCGTCGCCCAGGGCGACTTCAAGTCCTGCGTGGTCGACGAGATCACCGCCTGGTACCTGCTGGCGCAGGCGACCGGCTCCGCTTCGGTGGCCACCGCCGCCTGATCGCCTTCGCGTCCGGCGGGCCGCGGCGCCCCCGTCAGGCGAACCGTTCCCGCAGCGCCACCTCGGCGGCCGCCACGCCGCACATCCCGTGCACGCCGCCGCCGGGCGGGGTCGAGGCCGAGCAGAGATAGACCCCCGCCACCGGAGTCCGGTACGGGTTCCACCGCGCCACGGGCCGGAACGCCGTCTGGCGCAGCGTCTGGGCGCCGCCGTTGACGTCGCCCCCCAGCAGGTTGGGGTCGTAGGCCTCGGCCTGGTCGGCCGTGCGCACCGCCCGCGCCAGCACCAGGTCCCTGAACCCCGGGGCGAAACGCTCGATCTGCGCCTCCATGCGCTCGGACATGTCGACGCTCGATCCGTTGGGGACGTGGCAGTAGCCCCAGAGCGTCTGCTTCCCGGCCGGCGCCCGCGTCGGGTCGACCACGCACGGCTGGGCCACCAGCACGAAGGGCGCGTCGGCGTGGCGGCCCGCCCGCACCGCCGCCTCGCTGCGCGCCACCTCCTCGAAGGTCCCGCCCACGTGCACCGTCACCGTGCGCCGGCAGGCCTCGGCGCTCCAGGGCACCGGCCCGTCGAGCGCCCAGTCGACCTTGAAGGTCCCGGCGCCGGGGCGAAAGCGCGCCCAGGGCCGGCCGGCCCGACGCGACAGCCGCCCGCCCGCCAGCTCGAGGAACTGCCGCGGCGAGGTGTCGAGCAGCACGGCCCGCGCCGGGGGCAGCGAGGCCAGCGAGGTGACCCAGGTCCCCGTGTGCAGGGTGCCCCCGAGCCGGCGCACCTCGGCGGCCAGACCCGTCGTGATGGCGGCGCTGCCACCTTCGACCACCGGCCAGCCGGCACCGTGGCCGAGTGCGGTGAGCAGCAGCGCGAAGGCCGACGTGAGCGGCGCCGTCAACGGCTCCATGGAGTGGGCCGCCGCGCCGGCCAGCAGCGCCCGGGCGGCGTCGGTGGTGAAGCGCCGGGTGGCGTGGCGGACCGACGGCGTGCCGACCAGGGCGAAGCGGGCCAGGGCCAGCGGGTCGCGCGGCACCGAGCGCATGGGGCTCAGCACGTAGGCCACAATCCGGTCCAGCCAGTCCACCAGCGGCCCCATGAGCGCGGCGTAGGCGGCGGCGTCCTCACCCAGGTGCGACGCCGTCTCGGCCACGTCCCGGTAGAGCGCGGCGGCCCGGCCGTTGCCGAGGGGATGGGCGAAGGCCAGCTCGGGCTGGCGCAGCACGATGCCGAGGGCACCCAGGTCGAGGGAGCGGAAGAAGGGCGAGGCCACCAGGGCGGGATGCACGGCCGAGCAGACGTCGTGGGCGAAGCCCTCGAGCGTGAGGGCCTCGGTGCGGGTGCCGCCGCCCACCGTCGGCGCCCCCTCGTAGACCTCGACGGCGATGCCGGCCCGGGCCAGCGTGAGCGCCGCCGCCAGGCCGTTGGGCCCCGACCCCACCACGACGGCCTCGGCTCGCTCCATTGCCCCGACGTTACCGAGGACCGCCGCGCCGGCCCATTGGCGCCGGTGGCCGGGCGGTGCCTAGGTTGCCGTCGGCGGCCCGGGACGACGGGCCAGAAGGGGTGGCACCATGGGCACGGCAGACGTACAGGGCACCTGCGAACCGCGCTTCGACGGCGTGCGCACGACGCTGGCGGCCAACCTCGACTCGGGCGCCGACCTCGGCGCCTCGGTCGCCGTGTACCTGCACGGCGAGCCGGTGGTCGACATCTGGGGCGGCTGGGCCGACGCCGAGAAGACGAGGCCGTGGGAGCGCGACACCATCACCAACGTGTGGTCGACCACCAAGACCATGACGTTCCTGTGCATGCTCATGCTGGCCGACCGGGGCCAGGTGGACTTCCACGAGCGCGTGGCCCACTACTGGCCCGAGTTCGCCGCCGGCGGCAAGGAGGACGTCCTGGTGCGCCACGTCATGGGGCACACCGCCGGCCTGCCGGGCTGGGAGGAGCCCATGCAGCCCGAGGACCTGGCCAACTGGGAGCTGTGCATCTCGCGGCTGGCCGATCAGGCGCCGTGGTGGGAGCCCGGCACGGCGTCGGGCTACCACGCCGTGACCCAGGGCTACCTCATCGGCGAGATCGTGCGGCGCGTCACCGGCGAGTCCATCGGCGCCTGGTTCGCCCGCGAGGTGGCCAAGCCGCTCGAGGCCGACTTCTTCATCGGCCTCCCCGCCAGCGAGGACCATCGGGTCTCCAACGTGATCCCGCCGCCACCGATCGACATCGCCGCCTTCGAGGGCGAGGTCTCCGACATCCTGATCCGCACGTTCACCAACCCGCCGATCGACGCCTCCATGGCGCATCAGGAATGGTGGCGGCGGGCCGAGATCCCCGCCGCCAACGGCCAGGGCAATGCCCGCTCGGTGGCCGCCATCCAGTCGATCATCGCCGGACGCGGTGAGGCCCGCGGCGTGCGCCTGCTGTCGGCCGAGGGCACGGACCCCATCTTCGAGGTGCAGGCCGAGGGCGTCGACAAGGTGCTCGGCATAGCGCAGCGCATCGGCATGGGCTACGGCCTGAGCAACCCGCCCGACATGCCGCTCGGGCCGCACGCCTGTTACTGGGGCGGCTACGGCGGCTCGGTCATCATCATGGACCAGGACGCCGAACTGACCATCTGCTACGTCATGAACCGCATGGAGGCGGGCATCGTCGGCGACAGCCGCGGCGCCGACATCGCGGCGGCGGCGGTCCTGGGGCTGGCCTCGTAGGCCGGGGCACGCGTCAGCTCTCGGGCAGCACCGCCTCCGCCTCGACCTCCACCTTCCAGGCGGCGTCCAGCAGCCCGGCCACCACGACCATGGTGGCGGCGGGCCGCACGTGGCCCAGCACCTCGCCGTGCACCGCGCCGACCTCGGCGGCGTGCTCGACGGCGGTGATGTAGAGCCGCGTGCGCACCACGTCGTCGAGCGACGCGCCGGCCTCTTCCAGTGCGGCCGCGATGAGGTCGAAGCAGCGGCGCGCCTGGTCGCCGGCGCCTTCCGGGCAGGCCTGGCCCGGCGGGACCACCGGGCCCGTCCCCGACACCAGCACTCGCCCCGCGCCGGCGCCGGACCCCGGGCCGACCCGCACGGCGCGGCTGAACCCGATGGCCGGCTCGAACGGCGAGCCCGACGAAATCCGCTGTGTGATGCCCATGGGGTCGATCCTGGCATCTCCGGCGCCCGACCAGGGAGGCCCGACCCGCAAACGGCCCGTCCCGGCGGTCGGTACGCTCGTGACGGCATGACTCTCGGCCTGCGGCGGATCGGCGGGGCGCTGGCCGCCCTGACCCTGGCGGCACTCCTGGCCGGGTGCGGCGTGACGACCCGGACACCGGCGGCCGCGCCGGCGCCCCGGGCCCACCACGCGCTGGTGGCGGCGCAGATCACCGACCCGCCCATGAGCCCGGAGGGGGTGGCCGTCCCGGCGGAGACGCTCGTCGCCACCACCGACGGGGACATCCCCGGCTACGCCTCCCCCGACAGCACGGCGCCCGACATCATCGTCCCGGCCTCCTGGT
This sequence comes from Acidimicrobiales bacterium, assembly GCA_035602795.1. Taxonomy (GTDB): domain Bacteria; phylum Actinomycetota; class Acidimicrobiia; order Acidimicrobiales; family RAAP-2; genus Bog-473. The sequence goes on from DATNLP010000618.1 coordinate 4,059, forward strand.
ACGGCTACCAGTCGACCCTGCCCGTCATCGACACCTCTCCGGGCTGGCTCGAGGTCCGCCTGGCCCAGCGGCCCAACGGCTCGACCACGTGGGTCCAGCAGGACGAGGTCACGCTCTCGGCCACGCCCTACGCCATCGTCATCGACCTGGCCACCATGCACCTCTCGGTCTTCGATGCCGGCGAGCAGATCCTCGACTTCCCCGCCGGCATCGGCACGCCCGACGACCCCACGCCGACCGGCCAGTACTTCATGACCATGCAGGTGCCGCCGCCCGACGCCGGCTACGGGCCCTTCGTGCTCGTCACCTCCGACCACTCCGACACCATCACCGACTGGGAGGAGTCGGGCGACGCCATCATCGCCATCCACGGGCCGATCACCTCGTACGACGACTCGCTCATCGGCACGACGGGCGCCGCCATCTCGCACGGCTGCGTCCGGCTGCACGACGCCGACCTGGGCCAGCTGTCGATGATCCCGGCCGGCACGCCGATCGACGTCATCAGTAGTTAGGGCTCGGGACGGCCTCGCTGACGACAACGAAATCAGAGTCGGGACTACTGACGTGAGACGGCGACGCGAATGAGATCACTCGGGTCGATGAGGTGATCGTGGTTGTCATCACCGATGTCGATCTGCACGAGGTCGATCTTCGCGTTGAACCTGCTGTGCGCCTCGTAGTCGGAGGCCACGGGCATTCCGTAATCGTCGCCGATGTCGGTGGTCTCGTCTGCTGAAAAGATCATTGGTTGCGTCGCCTCGACCCTCCCCTCCCCGACGAGCTGGCCGTCGTAGAAGAGGGTGACATCGCCACCCTTGGCCAGACCCCCGCCGTCGTAGGCGAATTCCACCCGCACCTGGTGCTCACCGGCCGGAATCGGTTGGGTCGCTTCGGTCGTGAAGGACTGAATACCCAAGAGGTTGTAAACGAACTTCGCCTTGCCATCCTTGGCGTAGAGCGCCCAACCGCCGAAGGCCCCACCTTGGGCGATGATCACGCCTTGGACAGGGGTCTCGGCCACCTCTATCTGAGCCGTCACCGAAAACGACTTGTTCTTCATGTTGATGACGCTGTTTTCCGACAGCCTCTTCATGCCGGGGAAAAGCAGCTGGGAGTTTCCCCGAATGAGCTGCGGACGCCCGGCCAGGTCGGGGTTGGCCCGCTCGACCCCGCGATCGTCGATCGGCAGCACGTTGTACTTGACGGCCTCGATGAGCCACAGGCGCTGCAACTCCTTCAATTTGTCCGGAAGTTCCGCGGACAGATCATCGGCTTGTGTCCAGTCCTTGCTCCCGTCGTAGAGCTCCCAGACGTCGTCGTCGAACGCCGCCAACTTGGGACCCACCAGCTCCCATGGGGTGCGGTGTTTGGTCACGGCGCTCCAACCCTTGTAGTAGATCCCGCGGTTTCCGAACATCTCGAAGTACTGCAGCTCGTGGCGCTCGGGTGCATCGGAATCAGTCAGGCTGTAGAGCATGCTCGTCCCCTCGATGGGGGACTGTTGGACGCCGTTGACCGACAGAGGTTCGGGAATACCCGCCGCCTCGAGGATGCTGGGAGCGACGTCGATCACGTGACAGAACTGCGACCGGATGCCACCCTCGTCCCCGGTATGACCGGGCCAGTGCACGATGGTGCCGTTGCGCGTCCCGCCCCAGTGAGAAGCGACCTGCTTGGTCCACTGGTACGGGCTGTCCATCGCCCACGCCCATCCGACCGCGTAGTGGTTGTACGACGTCGGAGTGCCCAGCTCGTACAGCTTGGAAATCATGTACTCGGGTGTTTCGAGCGCCGCCATGCCGTTGAAGTTGGCCATCTCGTTGAAGGCCCCGTTGATGGTCCCTTCGGCGGATGCCCCGTTGTCGCCGATGATGTAGTAGATCAGCGTGTCGTCGAGGATTTCGAGCTGCTCGATGGCGTCGAGCAGCCGGCCGACGTGGTGGTCGGTGTGCTCCAGGAATCCGGCATAGACCTCCATCTCTCGCTCGAGGATCGGCCGAAGTTCTTCGGGCATCTCGTCCCATGAAGGAATCTCGGCGTGTCGTTCGGTCAACTTGGCGTCGGGGCCGATGACTCCCAACTCCTGCTGGCGGGCAAACGTGATCTCTCTCTGACGATCCCAGCCGTGGGCGAATCGGCCCTTGTACTTGTCTGCCCACTCCTGCGGAACGTGGTGTGGCGCATGGGTTGCCCCCGGAGCGAAGTACATGAAGAAGGGCTTGTCGGGCATGAGCGCCTTCTGGGCCCGCACCCAGTCGATGGCGTGGTCGGCCAGGTCCTCGGTGAGGTGATACCCCTCCTCGGGCGTCTTGTCCGGCTCCACCGGGATGAGGCCCTCGTAGAGGGCCGGGTACCACTGGTTGTTCTCACCCCCGATGAACCCGTAGAAGTACTCGAATCCACCGCCGCCGGACGGCCACATGTCGAAGGGACCCATGGGCGAGGACTGCCAGACCGGCACCTCGTGGCACTTCCCGAACTGCGCCGTCGAGTAGCCGTTGAGCTTGAGCGTCATGGCCAGCGGCGCCTTCGTGTTCGACCGGAGCGAGCTCTGTCCGGGTGCCGAGGTGGCCGTCTCGGTGATGCTCCCCATCGAGACGGAGTGATGATTACGCCCCGTCAGCAGGGCCTGCCTGGTGGGGGCACACAGCGCGGTCGTGTGGAAACGCGTGTACTTGAGGCCTCGATTGGCCAGCCTCTCGGCGTTCGGGGTGCTGCAGGGACCTCCGAAGGCGCTCGATGCTCCGAAGCCGATGTCGTCGAGCAAAATGATCAGGACGTTGGGTGCCCCCGAGGGCGGCCGCAACGGCTCGATCGGCGGGAACCGGGTATCGGGGTCTTTGGCGTCGTAGGTCGTGAGGCCGACGTGGGGTCGATCCGGGATCGGGAGAACCGCACGGGAGTCTTCGGGCACTACGCAACCTCCTCGACAGTCAGCCGGTCACGGCGAACGGATGACTCGAGCGGACACTACGTCTATAACTTGTGGCATGCCAACGCCCGTGACGCGCGCAACGGGCACCGTCACTCGACCCATCCTGGTCGATCGGATCGTCTATGCCACGATCACGATCATGAGCGCCCTCATCGTCTACGACGGATGGCAGCACCTGAAATTGATCGACGTCATCGGTGTCATGGTCGGCCCCGTCGTCGCCATGTTCCTCGCTCACGTGTTCTCGGCCGCACCGGCGAAGCAGATCGAGGTGGGCCGAGCCCTGACCTGGGATGATCGCACGATCACCGTCAGATCGGAGTCACGCTTCCTGCTTCTCTGTGTTCCACCTGTGGTGGTCGTCTGCGTCTCCTTCGCTTCGGGCGCGTCGCTTCACGGTGCCAGCCGTGTCACCCTGTGCCTCGAGGGCCTGTCGCTCGGATATTGGGGGTATCTCGCCGCGCGTCGTGCTGGGGTCGTCGGATGGCGCGTCCTGGCACACATTGCGGCCGGTCAGGCGATATGACGTGACGTGGGCGGACCTGGCGATCGTGGCCGCCATCGTGGTGCTGTGGGCGGTCATCTCCGCACCGGCCGAACGGGCCGGCATTACGGCTCCAATGGTGTTTACCGCCGGTGGGCTCGTCTTCGGAGGTGACAAGGCCTTCGACATCACCTTGTCGGCGAGCACCATCAGGCTGACCGCGGAGATCACGTTGGTGTTGATCCTCTTCTCCGACGCGGCTCGCCTTCGGCTGACATCACTGCGCCACGACGTGGGTTTGCCCGCGCGCTTGCTCGGAATAGGGCTTCCGCTGACGGTTGTCTTGGGGGCCCTGTTCGCCCACTTCTTCTTCGGGGGCCTCACCACCTGGTTCGCCGTCCTGGCTGCTGCGTGCCTGGCTCCGACGGACGCCGGTCTGGGGGCGGGCATCGTGACGAATGCCTCGGTGCCGAGCCGAATCCGGCGTGCCCTCAACGTCGAAAGTGGCCTCAACGACGGCATCATCGCGCCGCTGGTGTCGCTGACCGTCGCCATTCTCATTGGTGAGAGCGGTGGAACCAACGGTCCGCTTCTCCACGCCCTCCGCGAGATCGGCGTCGGGGCTCTCATTGGCGTCGGCGCAGGCCTGGCGGCCGGTTGGATTCTCGCCCTGGCCGTTCGGAGAGGATGGACCGAGTCCGGCACCGTCGTTGTCGCGACACCAGCGGCCGCCATCGGTACCTATGCGCTCGCGGTGACCCTGCACGGAAACGGTTTCGTCGCCGCATTTCTCGCCGGCATGTGCTTTGGCGTCTTCAGGCACCAACTCGGCGCACGGTCATTGGAGCTCACCGAGGGCTCGGGTCAGCTCCTAGCCTGCGTGGTCTGGTTCGCCTTCGGGGCGGCCATGCTCCGCCCGAGCCTCTCGAGTCCCGACCTCCTGCGCTGTCTCGGCTATGCGGCGGTGAGCCTGACCGTGGTCAGGATGCTCCCGGTGTGCATCGCCCTCTTCCGAACACATCTCGGCACGCCCACCGTGGCGTTCATCGGTTGGTTCGGCCCACGCGGCCTCGCCTCGGTGATCTTCGCTCTCCTGGCCTTCGATGAGTTGGGTCACAAGACCGGCCTCGTGCTGACTGTGGTGTCGGTCACGGTAGGACTCAGCATTCTCCTCCACGGCCTGAGCGCCAACCCCTTGATCGCTCGGTACGGTTCCCACGCTCGCCTACGCGAGCCGGGTCATCCCCTCCTCCAAGTTACCGAAGTGCCATCCGCTCGGCGCCCGTTCGGCCACATCGATCCTCCGGTCGGTCGACGTGCCGCCTGAGGCATGGGACGAGCATCCAATCGAGGAGACACCGTTGGATGCCGGCGCCGGCCAGACGTCCTACGGCCGGGGCGAGGCGTCGCCGTTCCGCCGAGACCGGGGCAAACCGTTGGTGAACCGTGTCTTCCCGGTCACCGAGTCGCTGTCGCCTACGAACGGTTGGCTGGCGTCTCACCGGTGGTCGGCGCCAGCCTGTTCAGCCGGCACCGACATTCAAGGCCCTGGATTCAGCTAGCCAAGATCTTCGCCTTCTGCGCTTCGAACTCGGCGTCGGTCAGCACCCCCTGGGACTTGAGGTCGGCCAGCTTCGTAAGTTGTTCGGTGGAGTCCCCGGAGGTGCCGGCCGCCTGCTTGACGTAGGCGTCAAAGGCCTTCTGCTGCTCGGCCGCCTGGGCAGCCGCGCGCTCGTGCATCTTGCCGCCTCGGGCGATCAGGTACACGAAGACCCCGAGGAACGGGATGATGATGATGAAGAGAGACCACAGCGCCTTGGCCCATCCGCCCATGTCGTGACTTCGGAAAATGTCGGAGAAGACCATGATCAAGAGCCAGATCCAGATGACGAACAGGAAGAAGTACAGCATCGTCAAGAAGAAATCGAGAATCGGATATTGGTAGGTGGCGCCAAGCATGGAAACTCCTATATCGATTTGGTGAGGTCGCGACTGGGCCGAATGTATCGAGACGCGCTCGGAAGGCGAAGACCAGGATCGTTACCGCTGGCTCCTCCGCGCCAACCGTGCTCGCTCTCTACGCGACCCTGCTGGCGAGCGTACAGGTGCAAGATCACACCGGCAACACGATTGCCCCTGTCGAGGTCGCCAGAGGTCCTCCACCTTTCAAGGCGTAAGAAATTCGCGTCGCCATGTTTCGCCGAGCGCTCCTCCCAGCCAGGACTCAGGTGCTCCTTCTACGACCAGAGCGACTCGAGATCGGCACTGACTCTGCCGAAGCCGTCTTCGGTTGCCGAATCCGAGCCCCACGAGGCGAACTCGTGGTCAACGTCGACTTCGTCGAACTTCGACCGAACGTGAACGGACAAGAATCGGGAAGGTTGTGCCCACCCATGGGAATCATCTCGACCACGCGGTCGGTGGTGATATCGCAACGGCAGGTAGACATGAAGCGCTTTGCGCGCCCGGGTCAAGGCGACGTAGAAGACGCGCCGCTCTTCTTCAAGACCCTCTGATGATCCCAATGCCATATCCGACGGCACCATTCCGTCGGTGGCGTTCAGGACGTGCACAGCCGTCCATTCGAGGCCTTTGGCCGAGTGGATGGTGGAAATCGTCAGCCAGTCCTCGTCGATGGTGGGATTGCCGGCCAGGTCGGACGTGGACCGCGGAGGCTCCAAGGCAAAGTCCGCCGCGACGTCCGAGAGCCGCGAGCTCCTTGCTGCCCCGGCGACGAGGGAGTCCAAATCGACGAGACGAACACTCGAATCGGGATAGGTCGCCTCAATCAGCGGAACGAGAACGACACGAAGACGCTCGGCGTGCGCGACCACGTCGCCATCTCTAGGAGCAAGCGCCGCGACGAGACCCTCGGCTTGAGAACGAGAGGAGGCCGGCAGCAATTCGGCTGCCCTGGGCCATCGGTCGAGGACTTCTTCATGGTTCATCGGGTCGGCGTCGGGATCGGTCAAGCCGAGGGCCGCCAAGGCCCGTCGGGCAATGGTCGGGCCGACTCCCTCGTGGAGTTGCAGGAGCCGGAACCAGGCCAGCGAGTCCGAGGCGTTGTCGGCCAGTCTGAACGCGGCCAGCAAGTCTTTGACGTGGGCGGCCTCGACGAATCGCAGGCCCCCGTACTTGACATAGGGAATTCGTCGACGCCCAAGCTCGAGCTCGAGCAAATTCGAGTGGTGCGCGGCGCGGACCAGCACCGCTTGCTCGCGGAGGGCGATGCCTTCCTCTCTGTGCGCAAGTATCTGCTCGCAGACCGCCAGGACCTGCGCATCCTCGTCGGCACATCGGACGAGGCAGGGGCGCATGCCGGCCTGAACGTGCGCCGCATGAAGCACGGCGGAGAACCCCTCTGGAGCCTCGGCAGCTACCGCATTCGCCACGTCAAGAATTGGTTGGCTCGATCGGTAGTTGGTGCTCAGAATCACCGTCCGTGCTCCCGGAAAGGCCTGTTCGAAATCCAGGATGTGACGCGGTTCGGCAGCACGGAACGAGTAGACCGCCTGTGCGTCGTCTCCGACGATCGTGATCCGGTCGTCGGTCCGGCGCAGCGCCTTCAGAATATCTACTTGCAGTCCGTTCACGTCCTGGTATTCATCAACCAGGATGTGATCGAACGAACTTTCAAGCCGTGGGCCCAACCGGTCATGGAGGGCGGCGGCCCTCCAGAGCAAGAGAAGGTCGTCGAAGTCGAGCATGCCTCCCGCCCGTTTGCTGGCGACGTAACCGCGGCAAATCTCGATGATCTGCTCGACGACATCGTTTGCCCACGGCGCCACCGTCGCCGTGACCGTCGAGATGGACCTCCCCGTGTTGACGGCTCGAGAATAGAGGTCGAGGAGAAGTGCCTTGCGTGGGAACCGTTGGCCGCAGGATTGCGCGTAGCAACCCTCTTCGCGGACCAGGTCCACGACGTCGGCCGCATCGGAGGGGTCCAGCACGGAGAAACCTTCGGGGATACCGAGCGCCTGGGCGTACCTCCGCAGCGTTCGGTGGGCGATCGCGTGAAACGTCCCCCCCATCACGCGGCCGGTCGTCGGATCAGACCGGTCGTCCCTTTGTTGTGCGGCCAACATCACGCCGGTTCGATCCAGCATCTGCCGGGCCGCCCGGCGCGTGAAGGTCAGCAGGAGAATGCGTTCCGCAGGCGTTCCCGTCGCCAGTAACCAGGCGACGCGAGCGGAGAGTGCGGTCGTCTTGCCCGTTCCAGCGCCCGCAAGAACCCGAAGCGGCCCACCTTCATGGCTGGCGGCTGCCCGCTGGGGCTCGTTGAGCTGCTCCATCCAGGCGAACACGCGTTCGATAGTAGCGGACGGGTCTTACGAAGCCGGGAGCACCCCGTCGAGGTACGCCCGCGCCCGCTCGAACCACGCCTCCGACTCGGGCACGCCGGCGCTCACCAACCCCTGCCAGCCGTGCACCATGCCCGGCCACACCTCCAGTGTGACGTCGACCCCGGCCGCGGCCGCCGCCTCGGCCAACCCCACCGTTCCCTCCCGGAGCGTGTCGAGCTCCCCCACCGCCAGATAGAGCGGCGGCAACTTCGCCAGGTCGGCGTAGCGCGGCGAGAGGCGCGGGTCCTCGAGGGCCACCAGCCCCGCGCTGTAGTCGCGCCCGCGGTTGCGCACCCACTCGGCGGTGAGGAACGGGTCCCGCGCGCCACCGCGGTCGGCCTCGACCGCCACGGCCAGGTCGAACCAGCCCGAGATCGAGACGAAGGCCGCCGCCGCCGGCCATCCCGCGTCGCGGGCCGCCAGCAGCGTCCCCAGGCCCAGCAGCCCCCCGCAGGAGTCGCCGCTCACGGCCACCCGGCGCGCGTCCACGGCGTCCGGTCCACCCAGCAGGCCCCGGTAGGCCGCGAGGCAGTCGTCGTGCGCCGCCGGGAACGTGTGCTCGGGGGCCAGCCGGTAGTCGGGCATCACGACGCGCACGCCGAGCCGCTCGGCCAGCAGCGCCCCGTAGAAGTGGTAGTCGTCGAGCGGGCACGAGACGAGGGCGCCACCGTGGCAGTGGAACACAATGCGGTCGGGCGCCGGACCACGCGTATCGTCGTACCAGGCGCAGCGCACGCCGCCCAGCTCCGCCTCGGTGACCCGCACGTGTGCCGGCACCGGGTGACCGTGGAACGGCGCCATCATGCGCCGCACCGCCGCGTAGTCGGCGGCCGGGTCGGCGAAGTCCGGCGGAATGAGGTCGAGGATCTCGGTCAGCGCGCGGCTGGGCACGGTGGCCCGCTCACACCAGTTCGTAGTCGCCCAGGTCGGGCTCGCGGGTCCGGTCCCAGTACTGGTGGAGGTCGAAGGGCCAGTTCTGCGTGACCCGCCCGTGCTTGTTGCGGTACCAGGTGGGTACGTCGGCCACGCCCCAGACCATTTTGGCGTTGCCCTCCTCCATTTCGACGGCGTAGGCCTCGTGGACGTCGCGGCGGCACGACATCGTGCGTCGCCCCGCGGCGAGCAGGCGGCCGATGGCTTCGGTGACGTAGTTCACCTGGCACTCGACCATGATCAGGATGCTGCCGTTGATGACCAGGTTCGTGTTGGGGCCGTACAGCATGAAGAAATTCGGGAAACCGGGCACGGTGATACCGAGGTACGCCTTGGCGTCGCCGCCCCACTCCTCGTTCAGTTCCCGCCCGCCCGCCCCCACGACGCGCATGGGGGCCACGAAGTCCGATGCCGTGAAGCCCGTGCCGTAGATCAACACGTCGGCCGGGTGCTCCACGCCGTCGGAGGTGCGCACGCCCGACGGCGTGATCTCCTCAATCGGGGCCGTGATCAGGTCCACGTGCTCCCGCCCGCACGCGGCCGCCCAGCGCCCGTCGTCCCGCAGGGCACGCTTGGCGAACGGCGGGAAGTGCGGCACCATTTTTTCGTAGAGCGCGTCGTCGGCCACCTGGGCCCGGAGGACGTCGAGCAGCATGGCCCGGATGAAGTCGTTGGCCTCGCTCACCGCCTCGGTGTGCCGGTCCCAGCCCGGGTCGACGTGGGCGGCCACGAGCAGGCCCTCGTGCATGAGCCAGAACTGCCAGAGCCGGTCCCAGCGTCCGTAGCTCGGCAGCAGCGCCAGCAAGTCGTGGAACTCGGGCGGGAAGGGGTCGCCGTAGTTCTCCGTCGGCAACAACCACGGTGGGGTGCGCTGGTAGAGGTCGAGGTGGGCCACGTCATCGACGAT
>DATNLP010000621.1:0-4298 GCA_035602795.1 Acidimicrobiales bacterium
GTCGTCGGCACGACCGGCTCGCTGTTCTTCGCCGCCGGCGGCCTGTGGTGGATCACCCACGTCGGCGCGGTCCCGGACTGGGCGGGGGACTACCTGCCCGGCAGCCTCCTCAGCGGGTTCGGCGTCGGCCTCATGCTCCCCTCGCTCGGCGGCGCGGCCACGGCACCGCTACCCCCGGAGCGCTTCGCCACCGGGTCCGCCCTCTACGTCATGAGCCGGCAGATCGGCATCGCCCTCGGCGTGGCCGGCCTGGTGGCCATCCTCGGCGCAGCGACCGGGCCGACGGCCGTCACCTCGTTCCACCACGCTTGGATCTTCATGATGGCGTGCAGCCTGCTGGCGGGAGCCGTCCTGCAGGGCATCGGCACCCGCCGCACCGAGGTGGCCGACGCGTCGGCCTCGGCCGAGCCGGTGCCCGCCACCGCCTACGCGCTGTCCGCCGGCAAGTAGGAGGGGTTGGCCACCCGCAACTGGTCGCGAGCCGTGGCGGCCAGCGCCGGCGCCACCTGCTCCCAGTCCGCGTCGAGGGCGCCCACGCGCAGTGCGGCCGCCAGCGCGGCGTCGTCGGCGAACCCGAGCGCGGCCAGACGCGCCGCGTGCGCGGCGGCGAGGGCCGGGCCGAGGCGCAGCTCGCGCTCGACCACGCCCAGCGCGTTGCGGGCCACCCGGGCCTCGAAGCGCGCCGCGCCCTCGCCCGCCTCCATGACGCCGTCGAGATACTCGCGCACCGCCTCGACCAACTCGGCCGCCGTGGGCCGTCCGAACGGAGCCAGCGGTCCGGCCGCCGCCGCCGGCTCGGGGCGGGCGGCGGGCGGCGCCACCCCGAGCAGCATGAAGAGGTCCCACTCGCTCTCGCAGACGCGCCGCCCAATGGCGGCCAGCTCCACCGAGCGCGTCAGCCCGCTCAGGTGCGTCGAAGCCTGCAGGGCGCAGATGGTGGCCCACTTGACGGTGGCGTAGACCTGCCACCAGTGCACCCGGTCACGCCCGACCGGGTCGCCACCCGCCGACGCGTAGGCGGCCAGCAGGTCGCCGACCGAGCCGAAGCCGCCCACCTCGCCGGCGCCGCCGAAGCGCCAGGCGGGAGCGCACAGCCATCCGATGTCCTCGGCCGGGTCGCCGGCGTGGGCCAGCTCCCAATCGAGCACGCCGCGCAGGCCCTCGGGCCCGACCAGGAGGTTGCCGCAGCGGAAGTCGCCGTGCGCGGTGACGCGGGGACCGGCCTCCGGGCGGTGCGCCTCGAGCCAGCGCACGCCGAGCTCGAGGGCGGGGCGCACCTCGCCCAGCGCGTCGAGGTAGGGCAGGGGACGACGGAACGGGTCGGCCGGCGGCAAGCCCTCGATGCGGTCCGGCCCGATGGTGTGGATGGCGGCCAGCGCCCGCCCGCACTGCGCGGTGAGCGCCGCCCGGGCGTCGGCCCACTCGTCGTCGCGCAGGATCTTGCGCGGGATGGTCTCGCCCTCCAGGCGCTGCACGACGAGCCAGGCGGCACCGAGCGCGCCGGGGTCACCCATGGCCACCACGGCCGGCACGGGCACGCCGGCCGCCCGCGCCGCGTCCAACAGGTCGCGCTCGGCACGCGTCTTGACGGCGCCCTGGGCCGGGTCGTGGCCCCGGTCCATCTGCAGAATGAGCGGCGTCGTCGCGCCGTCGGTCTCGAGGTCGAAGGCACTGGTGACCCGCGAGGCGCCGCCCGAGAGGCGGCGCAGGCCGCGCACCCGGCCGCCCAGCTGCGCGCCGAGCGCGGCCGCCAGCTCGTCGCCGCTCAGCTTGGGGGCCACGTCGGCGCCGCTACTCGACGGGGACGACCGGCCTCCCGGCGTCGTCGAGCTGGTGCAGGTACTCGCAGATGCCGTAGCCGGTGCGGGCGACGCCGTCGGGGTCGTCGTAGGTCCAGCGGGCCAGGCCCTCGTTGACCATGGTGCCGCCGGCCCGCCCGATGTCCGCCACCCGCAGCACGTCACCGCGCAACTGGTAGGTGCGGCCCTGCTTGTCGACCACGTCGAGGTGCACCACGCGGTGCGTCACCCCGTCGTCGGCCAGTTCGGTCCTGACCTTCCACTCGGCCACAGACGAAGCCGCCGTGCCGTCCCACACCCAGCCCCGGTGCAGATCCCCGGCGTCGGTCCCGAGACGGATGCCGCCGAAGTGCATGTCCTCGCCCACGTTGATGGAGAACCAGCGCCACATCTTGGGGCCGCCCCAGCGGCGCGGGCCCCAGGAGCGGTCACGGTTCCCGTGGGCGCCGCGCCATTCGTGGCGCACGCCGTCGACGGTGAGCGTGCCCGTCCAGCGGCCGGCCTGCTCGAGATGGCCCTTGCCCACCGTCCCCGCCGCCGCGGCCGCCTCGGCCGACTTGGGGCCGCCGCTCGGCTGGCCGTCGGTGCCGATGGCCGGCGTGATGGCGTCGAAACGCACGTCGAGCGCAACCGGCACCGGGTGGGCGGCCTCCTCGCCGCGCCCGCAGGGGCGCGCCTGCACCGTGCCGTCCATGGTCAGCTGCCACGACTGCAGAGCCTCGAGCATGGTGTAGCGGACCTCGCCCACCTCGAGCACGGTGTCGACCATGCTGTGCTGCTCCTTGATCCACCGGTACTCGCCCAGCTCGCCGCCTGGGAGCCACAGCGACATGCCGACGTCCATGGTGCCCTCGTTGGGCCGGACGCCGATGCGGCTGAAGAGCCCCGAGTCGGTCTCGGGGTCATAGGCGTTGAAGTACCAGGATTCGCTCCAGGCGCTGTCGCCTTCGACGGGGTGGGCCAGGTCGTGTCGTGCGTCGAGGATCGGCATGGCTACACCATTGTCTGTCCGGCGCTGACGTTCAACGCCTCGCCCGTGACGCCGCGAGCCTCGTCGGAGAGGAGCCAGCAGATGGAGGCCGCGATCTCCTCGGCGCTCTGCAGGCGCCCAAGGGGGATTTCGCGGGTGATCCACTCCTGCAGGCGCTCGGGCCCTCCCATGACGAGGCCGAACGTGCCGTCCTTGTTGATGAGGTCGGTGTCCACGGTGCCCGGGCACACTGCGTTCACCGCGATGCCCTGGGGCCCCAGCTCGGTGGCCAGGGTCTGGGTGAGCAGGATCACCCCGGCCTTGGCGGCGCAGTAGGCGCCCAGGAACGGGAAGGCGCGCTTGCCGGCCTGGCTGGCCACGTTGCAGATGCGGCCGCCGGTGCCGGCTGCCACCATGCGGGCGGCGCAGGCCCGGGAGACCAGCCAGGTGCCGATCACGTTCACATCGAGCACCCGACGGAACTCCGCGGCGTTCACTGCGAGCAGGGGGCCGAGCCCGAAGCCGGGCCCGCTGCCACCGGCCACGTTGGCCACCAGCGTGATGGTCCCCAGTTCCCCGGTCGCCTGGGCCACGGCGGCCTCCACGGCCGCCTCGTCGGAGACGTCGGCCACCACGGTGGCGGCGCGGCCGCCCAGGGCGGCGATCTCCTCGGCCAGCGAGGCCAGGTCGTCGCCGCTCGCGGTGCCGTGCGCCGGCGCGTCCTGGTAGGGGCGAGCGATGTCGAGGCAGGCCACGTCCGCTCCCAGGCGGGCCAGGCCGAGCGCGGTGGCCCGCCCGATGCCGCGCGGCCGGGCCGCTCCGGTGACGAGCGCCACCTGCCCCGTCAATGGGCGCTCTCCAAGTTGGTGTGTGAAACTCACCGGGCAAACGTAGCGACGAAATGCGGGCGGGCGCACCGTCCGGGGGTGGGTGGGCATGCGAGCCGCGGTGACGAGGGGCGGGCAGCTGGTGGTGGGCGACGTCGCCGATCCCGTGCCGTCGTCGGGCCATGTGGTGGTGCGCTCGCTGTCGGCCGGCATCTGCGGCTCGGACCTGCACGCGCTGGCGGACTTTGCGCACTTCACCGGCCTCATGGACTCCGTCGGGGTACCGGCTCTGGACCCGTCGGCCGACTGCGTGTTCGGGCACGAGTTCTGCGCCGAGATCGTCGAACACGGCCCCGACGCCGCCGGCACGCTCCCGGTCGGGACCCGGGTCTGCTCGGTGCCCATCCTCGTGGGGCCGACCGGCGTGGAGCAGATCGGCTACTCCAACCATTACCCGGGCGCGCTGGCCGAGCACCTGGTGCTCCAGGAGCTGCTGCTCCTGCCGTTGCCCGACGAGGTCGAGACCGACCTGGCCGCGCTGACCGAGCCTCTCGCGGTGGGCGAGCACGCCGTCGGGCTGGCCGGTCTCGGCGAGGGCCAACCCTGCCTCGTCGTCGGCTGCGGCCCCGTCGGCTTGGCGGTGATCGCCGCGCTCAAGGGTCGCGGCCACGCGCCGGTCCTCGCCGCGGACTTCTCGCCCAC
>DATNLP010000625.1:0-8063 GCA_035602795.1 Acidimicrobiales bacterium
CTCGTCGAGGCAGGCCACCTCGGGGCGTCCGATGAGCGCCAGCGCGAGCGAGAGGCGTTGCTGCTCACCGCCCGAGAGGTGGCGCCACGGCGTCGTCGTCACGGCGCGCAGCCCGGCCAGGGCCAGCAGCTCGTCGGTGGGCACCGGGTCGGGGTAGTAGCCGGCGAAGAGGTCGAGCACGCGGCGCGGGCCGAGCATGGGATAGATGCCGCCCCGCTGGAGCATGATGCCGACCCGTCCGGTGAGTGCGGCATGGTCGGCCTGCGGGTCGAGCCCGAGCACGCGCACCCGGCCTGCCACCGGGCGGCGGTAGCCCTCGAGCGTCTCCATGGTGGAGGTCTTGCCGGCGCCGTTCGGGCCGAGCACAACCAGGACCTCGCCGGCCTCGGCGCTCAGGTCGATCCCGTCGACGGCCGGCGGCGTGCCGGCGGCGCCGTAGCGCACGGTGAGGCTGGTCACCTCGACGGCGGGCATGGCGTCGCAGGCTACTTTGAGGCGGAATGATCGATATCCGTCTGCTGCGCGACGATCCCGGCTCCGTCAAGGCCGCGTTGGCGCGGCGCGGGGTCGAGGCGTCCGAAGTGGACGCCGTGATCGCAGCCGACGTCCAGCACCGGGCCAAGCTGGCTGCCGCCGAAGCGCAGCGCGCCGAGGTGAAGGAGCTGTCCCGCCAGGTGGGCACGGCCCGCAAGGCCGGTGACCAGGCCCAGGCGGACGAGCTCAGCGCGCGCAGCCGTGCTCTGGGGGAGGAGGAGCGGGCGGCGGCCGCCGAGGCGGACGAGCTGGGCGAGCGGGTGCGCACCGGGCTGCTCTACCTGCCCAATATCCCGGCCGACGAGACCCCGGACGGGCTGGACGAGGAGCACAACGTGGAGCTCCGCCGCTGGTGGCCGGGGCAGGACCTCGGGCGGCCGGAGCCCGAACGCCTCGACCATCAGAGCGTGCCGCATTGGGAGATCGGCGAGGCGCTGCAGATCCTCGACATGGAGCGCGGGGCGCGTCTGTCGGGCTCCATGTTCCCGCTCTACCGTGGGCCGGGGGCGCGGTTGCTGCGCGCGCTGACCGCATTCGCCATCGACCACCACTCGCCGGCCTACGAGGAGATCCGCCCGCCCACGGTCGTGCTGACCGAGACCATCACCTCGACCGGCCACCTGCCGAAATTCGCCGACGATGCCTACCACGTCGAGCGCGACGACCTGTGGCTGATCCCGACGGCCGAGGTGCCGCTCACGTCGATGCACCGGGGCGAGATCCTCGAGGAGTCGCAGCTGCCGATGCGCTTCACCGCGGCGACGCCGTGCTATCGGCGGGAGGCGGGGTCGGCAGGTCGTGACACCCGAGGCCTGTTGCGGGTGCACGAGTTCGACAAGGTGGAGCTGTTCGCCTACGCCACGCCCGAGACGGCACTCGACGCACAGGCCGACATCTTGGGGCGGGCCGAGTCGCTGCTGCAGGAGCTCGAGCTGCCCTACCGGGTGCTCGATCTGTGTGCCGGCGACCTCGGGGGCGCGTCGGCCCGCACGTTCGACTTGGAGGCCTACTCGCCCGGCGTCGACCGCTGGCTCGAGGTGTCGTCGGTGAGCTGGTATCGCGACTACCAGTCCCGGCGGGCCAACGTGCGCTACCGGCCGGCGGGCGGCGGCTCCCTGCAACTGGTGCACACGGTGAACGGGTCGGCGCTGGCCTGGCCCCGCATCTGGGCCGCCCTGATGGAGAACGGGCGCCAGGAGGACGGCACGGTGCTGTTGCCCGAGGCGCTGGCGCCATACGTGGGCGGCGAGCTGCTGATAAAGGCGCCGTGAGCGGAGACGACGGTGGCGGCGGGGGCGGCGGGGGCTTCGGCTTCGAGCGCAGGCTGGACGCCATCGCGTCCCAGAGCCGGCGGCTGTCCGACATGGTGGCGGCCATCGACCTCGAGACCCGCGTGCCGTCGTGCCCGGAGTGGTCGGTGCGCGATCTGGCCCACCACATCGGCGAGGAGCAGTGGTACTGGGGTCAGAACGTCGCCGCCAAGAACGCAGACGAGCGGTCCGGCGGCGAGCTCACGGGACTGCCCGACGATCGCGACCTGCTGGCCTGGTTGGGCTGGTGCACCTACACGTTGCTCGATGCGCTGCGCCAGGCCGGTCCCGACGCGCCGTGCTGGACGTGGTGGGGCGAGCCGCGCACGTCGCTGGCCGTGGCCCGGCACCAGGCCCAGGAGGTGGCGGTGCACCGCTGGGACGCCGAGCTGGCCGCAGGCGACGTGGGCCCGCTGCCGGCGGCGCTGTCCGAGGACGGGGTGCCCGATTTTGTCGAGATCATGGTTGGGGCCGACGCGGCGTCCCTGCCCGGTGCCGTCACCCTGACGGCGATCGATACCGGGTCGAGCTGGCGGGTCGGGGCGGCCGCAGAGGACGGGGACGGCGCCGGGGCCAGCGGTCGGTCGGCCGAGCTGCAAGCGACCGCGTCGGACCTGGTGCTGATGCTCTACCGCCGCCTGCCGGTGCCCGACTCCGACGTGGTCGGGGACCCGCTCCTGGTGGCGTCGCTGCTCTCCCTGGCGGACACCCGGTGACCGAGCTCGTCTTCCTCGGGACGGGCAACTTCCTGGCGCCCCCGGGCCGGTACTGGAACAGCTTCGTCATGGACGGCTCCGTGCTGGTCGAGCCGTCGCCCACCGCGCTGCCCAACCTGCGCCGCTGCGGGTTCGCCGTCGAGGCCATCGAGGTGGTGGTGATCTCGCACTTCCACGCCGACCACTGCTTCGGCTGGCCCTTCCTGCTGCAGGCGGCGGCCGACGTCGGGGACGGCCGCACCGTGCACGTGGTCGGGCCGCCGGGTGTGGAGGCCCACCTGATGGAGATGAACGAGGTGGGAAAGGTGCCATCCGTCACCGCCAGGGCGTACGAGAGCCTCGACCTGCGCTTCGTCGAGGTGGACGGGACCTGGCAGCAGGCCGGGCCGCTCCGCTTCCGTGCCGTCGAGGTGGACCACGTCCCCTACCTGCGCTGCTTCGGCTTCCTGTTCGACCGCGGCGCCGGCGGTGTAGTGGCGTACTCGGGCGACACGACGCCGTGTGCCGGGCTGAGCGAGCTGGCCCGGGAGGCCGCCGTGCTGGTGGTGGAGTGCAACGGCAAGCACGCGGCGCCGGGGGAGCGGTTGAGCCACATGGACGAGGACTCCATCGGCGCGCTGCAAGCGGCGCACCCCGACGTCCACCTGGTGCTCACCCACCTGGGCGAGCAGGTCGACCTGGCCCAGCTCCCGGGGGTGACGGTCCCCGACGACTTCGAGCGGCTGACGGTCTGAGCGCTGGCGCGGCTCAGTCGCCGTCCGCCGCGAAGCGGTAGCCCACGCCACGCACGGTGGTGATCAGGACGGGGGCCGACGGGTCGGCCTCGATCCTCGAGCGCAGCCGCTTGATGTGCACGTCGAGCGTCTTGGTGTCGCCGATGTAGTCGTTGCCCCAGACGCGGTCGATGAGGACGTCGCGGGTGAGCACCCGGCCCGAGTTCTCGACCAGGAGGCGCAGCAGCTCGAACTCCTTGCGCCGCAGGTGGACCTCCTCGCCGCGCACGAACACCCGCCGCTGGTCGAAATCGACCTTGATCCCGTTGGCCTCCCACGTGCCGTCGTTGCCGAACTCGAGAGAACCGGCCTGGTCGCCGGCCTCGGGACCTCCGGGCGCCCGGCGCAGGACTGCCCGCATGCGGGCCACCAGCTCGCGCAGGCGGTAAGGCTTGGTGACGTAGTCGTCCGCGCCCACCTCGAGCGCCACCACCGTGTCGATCTCGGTGCCCTTGGCCGTCACCATGATGATCGGGACCTGGGAGTGACCGCGGATGGTGCGGCAGACGTCGAAGCCGGAGAGCTTGGGCAGCATCAGGTCGAGCAGCACAATGTCGGGCTCGGTCTCGTCGAAGAGCTGCAGCGCCTCGTGGCCGTCGCGCGCCACGGTCACCCGGAAGCCCTCGTTGGTCAGCCCGATGACCAACGCCTCGATGAACGACTCCTCGTCCTCGGCCAGGAGCACCTTGACGGGGCCTTCTCCGGGTGTGGCGCGGGCGGACCGCTTTTTGGACTCCTTGCCTGAGCCGGACCTCGTCATGCCACGCGCTCGGCCTGGATGGGCAGGACCAGGGTGAAGGTGGACCCCTCGCCCTCGCGGGACTCGACGTCGACCCAGCCCTGGTGGTTGTTGGCGACGTGCCGCACGATGGACAGCCCGAGGCCGGTGCCGCCGGTGTCGCGGCTGCGTCCGTGGTCGACGCGGTAGAAGCGCTCGAAGATGCGGTCGAGGTCGCGGGCGGGGATGCCGACGCCGTGGTCCTGCACGGAGAGCCGGACGCTGTCACGCTCCTCTATGCGCCAGCTCGGCGTGAATGCGGTCGTGTCGGGTGCGGGTACGACCACGTCGCTCTCGCCGGAGGGCGGCCCGGTGGTGCCGGTGGCCGCCGTGGCCTGGGCCTCCGCCTCCGACGGCGGCGTGTACTGGTCGAGGATCTCGGGAGTGAACACCGGCTCGACCGGTTCCGCCCGGCTGGCCTTCTTCTTCCCGCTCTTCGCCTCCGGCGGGGCGTCGGCCTCGGCGTCCCTGCCCGCCCCGGGTGCGGGCTCGCGGATGTCCGGCTTCACCACGGGCACCTCGCCGGTGAAGAACTCGTTCGAGGTGGGGTCGTCACCCATGGCGACGTTGACCAGCGACGGGTGCGTGAGACTGGGGCTGGTCCGCTGCACGACCCCGGTCACCACCACCTTCGAGTTGTCGTAGCTGTAGGTGATGGCGTTCTCCAGCAGTGCGTGCATGGCCGAGACGAGCTGGCGCCGGTCGCCCATGACGGCGACGGGCGGCGAGGGCTCGTGCAGCACGATCTCGAGGCCGCGCTGATCGGCTGTGGCGCGCACGCGCTCGATGGCGTCGGCCATGACCAGGTTCACCAGCACCGGCTCGCGCGGCGGAGCCTCCTCGGACTCGATGCGCGAAAGGTCGAGCAGGTCGTCGATGATGCGGCTGACCCGGAAGGCCTCGTTGTGGATGCGCCCGGCCAGGCGCTGGGCTACCTCGGGGTCGGGTTCGGAGACCAGGGTCTCGGCCAGCAGGCCGAGTGCTCCCATCGGTGTCTTGAGCTCGTGGCTGACGTTCGCCACGAAGTCGCGGCGGATCTCCTCGAGCCGGCGGCGCTCGGAGACGTCCTCTATCAGCGCGATGACGCCCAGGGGCCGCCGGCCGTCGTCGATCTGGCGGGCCCGCACCTGCAGGGTCCGGCGCGGTGGGCCGTAGAGGTCGAGGGTGCGCTCGGCCGAGCCTTCGTGCCAGGCCTCCTCGAGCAGCTCGGTGACGGCCTGAGCGGCCAGCGCGTCGCCGTGGCGGCTGACCATGAGCGCGTTGGCCCGGCCGTTGCGGTAGATGACGGTGCCGTTCTCGTCGCACAGGACGACACCCTGGGTCAGCGTGTCGAGCGAGCGGCGCAACCGGATGGCGTCGGAGCTCGACTCAGTGACGGCCTGGGCCGCACCACCCGTGACCTGCTCCAGATAGGCCAGTGAGGTTTCGATGTTGTACTCGTCCTTGGGCGGGTCGAGCCCCAGGCGTGTGCCCAGCGCGGACACGCGCTGCGAGATGGCGCGCATACCCGAGCGCCGCCCCAGCAGAGCCGCGACCACGGCGATGGTGGCGGCCGCGGCAACCGCTATGAGGATGATCACCACCTCATGCGTCTGGTTGAGACTGATTTCCCCGCTCAGTCCATGCAACGGCACGTCCCCAATATGACAGGGCCAGAAGGTACGGGCGAACCTCTCGCTCAACTTGAGGACGAGCAGTGGCCCAGCGCTCGTTTGCCGGTTCGCCTGTTCAGAGTAGTGCCGCCGTACCGGAGTTTGGCCGATCGTCGCGGCAGGCCCCCGGCGGCCCCGGTCAGAGTGGCGTGACGCGCGACACCCGAGCGGCGACCGGTTCACCCGGTGAAGGGGTACCGGAGATCCCGGCACCCCGCGGAGAACACGGAGGGCACCCCCCATGGTCGTGTGGCACCTGGCCGACGTCTCGTTGAACCCTGACATGAACGCGCTCCCCGGTGGCGGGACGCTGCAGACTCTCGTGAACGGCCTCGGCGCCTGGGCGCTCGTCGCCGCCCTGGCCGGGCTCGTCATCGGCGCCGCCGCCTGGGCGCTCGGCGTGCACTCGCAGAACTTCCAGCAGACGATGGTGGGGCGGCGGGCGGTGCTGGTGTCGGGACTGGCGGCGCTGCTGATCGGCGCCGCCCCACCGCTCATCAATTTCTTCTTCAACACCGGGGTCAACTTGCACTGAGCCGAGCGCCGGACCGACCCTCGACCGACCGCTGACGATGCTGGCCACCGGCTGCACCGGACTCGACGCGCTCAACCCCGTGTGCCAGGTGGGCAGCCTGGGCGGGTCGCTGGCGTCCTCGGGATTCCAGGCCGCGCTTGACGACATCAGCCAGTGGGTGGCCAGTGGCGCCGAGTGGCTGCTGGCCCAGATCGGCGATGTCTTGATCAGCACGACCACGGTCGACATCGGCGCCACCTGGTTCCGCACCCACTACGCGGACATGACCGCGCTGGCGGGGGTGGTGATCTTGCCGCTGTTGCTGTTGTCGGTGCTGCAGGCCGTGCTGCGGCAGAACCCCGGCCAGCTCGTCCGGGTGGTGCTGGTGCAGCTGCCCCTGGCTCTGGTGCTGGGCGGGGTCGCCATTGAGGTGGTGATCCTCAGCCTGTCGGCCACCGACGCCATGAGTGACGCCGTCGCCGGCGGGACGGGAGCCAACGTGACGTCGCTCCTGAGCGGGGTGACGTCGGGGCTGGTGGTGGCGGCGGCCGATCCCAGCCTGGCCAGCTTCGTGCTGCTGCTGGTGGCGCTGCTGATCGCCGTGGCCGCCTTCGTGCTTTGGCTCGAACTGCTGATCCGGGCGGCCGCCGTCTACGTGGCCGTGCTCTTCCTGCCCCTGGCCCTGGCCACGCTGGTGTGGCCCGCGGTGTCGCACTGGTGCCGGCGCCTGGTCGAGACGCTGGCGGCACTGATCCTGTCCAAGTTCGTGATCGTGGCGGTGCTCAGCCTCGCCGCCGGCGCGGTGGCGTCGGGTACGGCCGGCGACGGGTCCGACGGGTCCGGCTTCTCGTCGGTGCTGGCCGGCGGGGCGCTGCTGGTCATGGCCACCTTCGTGCCCTTCGCCATCTTGCGCCTGATCCCGGTCATGGAGGCCGGGGCGGTCGGGCATCTCGACGGGCTGCGGGGGCGGGCGACCGGGGCGATGACCCGGCCGGCGCGCACGGCGGCCCAACACGCGCTGAGCGAGGGGCTGCAGGGAATGGGCGCGGCGAAGCTGCTGGCAGGGGCGGACGAGACAAGCGGGAGCCCGGCGGCGGGCGCTACGGCGGTGCCCTTGACCGACAAGAGCGACCCCGAGCCGGACCGCAAACTGGCCGAGTACGCGTCGGGCGAGCGCACGGCCACGCCGAGGCCCAAAGGCCCCAAGCCCGTAGGCCGGCGGCCCGAGCCCGAGCCCGAGGACGAGGAGGGAGGGGGCGATGCTGACATGGGTCGCCTGCCGGGGTCGTGGGTCACCAACCGCTGGGGCGAGCGCGAGTGGCGCGGTGCGCAGGGAGCCGAGGATGCCTGGAAGTGGGAGGGCGTGCCGGCCGGCTACGACCTCATCGGCCCTGTCGAGCCCGGGCAGACCCGCCACTGCTTCGGCGAAGACGAGACCGGCCTCCCGCACATCAAGTATCTGAAGCCGACCTGGCCGTCGGGCCAGCCGACGTCCGAGGGCGGTACCTGATGAGCCCCGACGGCGGGGCGCGTTACCGGTTCGGGCCCCGTGAGCGCGGGGGCGCGCTGGCCGGGTGGCGGGCCGGGCAGATCGTCACCGTCGCCGTCGGGCTCGTCTTCGGAGTGCTGGCGCTGCGCTGGGAGCCCAACGCGGCCGGGGTCGCCGCCGCCGTCGGCATCCTGGTCCTCTACGGCGCGCTGGCCACGGTGCCGGTGGCGGGCCGCACGGGCGACGAGTGGCTGCCGGTGATGGTGTGCTGGGGGGTACGACGGGTGGGGCGGGGGC
>DATNLP010000005.1:0-3177 GCA_035602795.1 Acidimicrobiales bacterium
GGGGTGGCCGACGGCGCCGCCTTCGACGACGAGGGCGGGCTCTGGTGCGCCCTGATCGGCGGCGGGCAGCTGGCCCGCTTCACCACCGACGGGCTCGAGCGCACGCTCGGCCTCCCGGTCCGCAACCCGGCCGACGTCGTCTTCGGGGGGCCGGGGCTCGACCGTCTGTTCGTCGCCACCGTCGAGATCGGAGGGAACGGGTCGCTGGACGGCGCGTTGCTGGTGGTGGACGGCCTGGGCGTACGCGGGCGCACCGAACCACGGTTCCGGCTGGGGCGGTGAGGCCAGGGTCCCCCAGCGCCGGTCGGCGCGGCGGCGTGGGCTGGTTCGGGACCGGCTACGCCGGCCTCGCCGGCTTCCTGGCCGTCGAGGCGCTGGTGCGCCCGCCCGGTGCGGCGTCGGACCTGCACGCCTCGACGGAGGACGCGGGGAGCACCCGCGGCATCGCGGCCGCCTCGGCACTGGCCGCCCTTTGCGCGCCGTTCCTGCGGCGATTGCCCCTGCGCCCGCTGCCGGCGGCCGGGGCGCCGCTGGGCGTGCTCGCCCTGGCGGCCGGACTGGCGCTGCGCGTATGGTCGATGCGGACGCTCTCCGAGTCGTACTCGCGCACGCTGCGCGTCACGGACGAGCAGCGCGTCGCCGAACACGGCCCGTACCGCCTCGTCCGCCACCCCGGCTACCTGGGCTCGCTGCTCGTGTGGGCCGGGTTCGCGCTCACCTCGGGCAGTCCGGCCGTGGTCGCCACCGTCGCCGCGCTCGTGACGCCGCCCTACGTCCACCGGATCGACGCCGAGGAACGCCTGCTCGACCGCGAGCTGCCGGGCTACCAGGCCTACCGCGGCCGCACGGCGCGGCTGGTGCCCCGCGTGTGGTGAGCGGGGCCGGCCCGCTCAAAAGACGATGGCGCGGGCGGCGACGCGTGGATCGTCGGCGGACACGATGTCCTTGCCCAGCGGGGCGATGGCCACGGCCGCCAGCTTGAAGTTGCCCAGCCCGAGCGGGATCCCGATGATCGTGACGCACAGCACGACGCCCAAGATCAAGTGGGCCAGGGCCATCCAGAGCCCGGCCAACACGAACCAAATGACGTTGCCGACCGCCGACGCTGCGCCGGCCCCCGGCTTGGGCACCACGGCCCGTCCGAACGGCCACAGCACGAAGGCGGCCAGCCGGAACGACGCGATGCCGAAGGGGATGGTGATGATGAGAACGCACAACACCAGGCCGGCCAGGGCGTAGCCCAGGGCGAGCCAAAATCCCGAGAGGACGAGCCAAATCACGTTGAGCAGCGTGCGCACGGTTCCGTCCTACCGCCGCCGCCGCCGGAACCGGCGCCGGCCACCGGCCGCGTCCAAACGCTCGGTGCGCAGGCTCTGCGCCGCCGTGTCGTCGAGGGGCGGGAGGGTCACGTCGCCGAGCGCCCACGAGAGCAGCCTGTCGGCCAGGGCCGGGTTGCGGGCCAGCACGGGGCCGTGCAGGTACGTGCCCACGACGCGCCCGGACACGGCACCCTCGCTGCCGTCGCCGTTGCCGACGCCCTCCGTCACCCGGGCGAGCGGCACCACGCCCTCCGCCAATGTCGTCCGGCCGCCGTGGTTCTCGAACCCCGTCAGGACGGGCAGCCCGTCCAGGCCGACCGGGTCGGCCACCACCTCGCCGACGGCGCGCGGGTCGGCCACCTTGACCGTGGTGACGTCGAGCAGGCCCACGCCCTCGTGCGCGTCACCGTCGGCTCTCGGGAAGCTCTGGCCCACGACCTGGAAGCCGGCGCACACCGCCAGCACCACGGCGCCCTCGGCCACCCGCCGGGCCAGGGTGCCGTCGTCGACCAGGGTGCGGGCCGCCCTGACCTGCGGCCCGTCCTCGCCGCCGCCCAGGCAGTAGACGTCGGCCTCGGGCAGCGGCCGATCCGAGGTCGCCTGCAGGAGCTCGGCGGCGCGGCCGCGCCATTCGGCCCGCCGGGCCAGGATCAGCCCGTTGCCCCCGTCGCCGTAGGTGCCCAAGAGGTCGGGGTAGATCACGGCGACCCGCAGCGGACCGCTCACGCGCGGGCGCCCAACAGGTCGTAGAAGGCGGTGTAGTTCCCGATGACGTCGACGACCTCGCCCCCGTTGCCGTCGGCGGCCAGCGTCACCGCAGCGCGCGGGTCCGGCTCGGTCGTGTGGGACACGCCGGCGTAGCGCAGGCGGACCGACAGGTCGCGGAAGCGGTCGCCCGTCGCCACCACCGAGCGGCCCGCCAGGCGCTCGTAGGGCACGTCCCAGAGCCAGCTCGGGTCCGCCCCGTCGGCCACCCGCGCGTTGATGCTGACCACCAGCGGCGCCGTCCCCTGCGTCACCAGGTCGAGCAGCTCGTCCCAGCCGGCCGGGTTCTTGGCCAGCATCAGGCGGGCCCGCACGTCGCCGAAAGAGCGCACGGTGAAGCGGCCCGCCACCTCCTCGACGGTCGCCATGGCCGCCAGCGCCGCCTCGGCGGCGACGCCACACGCCTCGGCGGCGACCGCCGCCAGCAGGGCGTTGGCCTGATTGAACCGCCCGGGCAGGGCGAGGCGGACCGGGAGCCGCCGCCCATCGGCCCACACGCCTTCGGGGGCGCCGTCGGCGGCGTGCACCAGGCGGGCCTCGGGCACCGGCCGCGCCAGGTCGCAGCCGCCGCACGACCACGACCCGTCGTCGTGGAACTCGATGCGCCCCTCGCACGACGGGCAGCCGACCGCGTCGTGCTGCCAGCGCAGGCCGGCAGCCACCCAGTGCACGTCCTTGGCCGCCCCGGCGCCCCAGGCCACCAAGGGGTCGTCGGCGTTGGCCACGACGTGGGTGTGCGGCGCGGCGGCCAGCGCCGCCCGCCAACGCGCCGCCACCATCCGCACCTCGCTGGTCCGGTCGAGCTGGTCGCGCGAGAGGTTGAGCAAGACGACCGCCGCCGCCGACGTCGACGTGAGCACGCGCGGCAGGTAGGCCTCGTCGACCTCGAGCACGACCCGCGGGGCGCGCGTCCCCGCCAAGGCGGCCACGTGACCCGGCGGCATGTTGGACCCCGTCTCGTTGCTCACCACGTCGTCGCCCGATGCACCCAGCGCCACGGTGAGCAGGCGCGTGGTCGTGGTCTTGCCGTTGGTGCCGCTGACCAGGGCCACCTGGCGGCCGGCGCTCAGGTGCTCGAGCAGCTCGGGGTCGA
>DATNLP010000012.1:0-6424 GCA_035602795.1 Acidimicrobiales bacterium
GTGGTTCGAGACCAGCTGGAAGCCGCCGTCGTGCACCTTCATGGCGACGAGGGCGGAGACCGCGATGACGGCCGTGACCAGCGACGCGATCAGGGCCAGCACGTAGGGGGTGTCCCGGGGCAGCGTGCGGAGGAAGCTGAGCAGGCCGAGCGCCGCGGCCCCGATGGCGGGCAGCAGGATCAGGAGCGTCAGGAACGGGATGGTGTGGGTGTGCGTCATCCCCACCACGTCCGGCTCAGCATGAAGGCGATGATGAGGGCCATCCCGAGGGCGATCCCCAGGGCGTAGTTCCGGGCGTAGCCCGTCTGCAGCTTGCGGGCCGCGGTGCCGGTAGCCTTCACCAGGTATGCCGTGCCGTTGACGGCACCGTCGATGATGCGCGCGTCGACCACCCAGGCCAAAAAGGTGGCCAGGCGCTGGCTCGGCCGCCCGATGACAGTGTCGTAGAAGTCGTCCCAGTACCAGACCCGTTGGAGGAAGGCGGGTTCGAGCGCCGGCTTGTCCACCTCGGAACCCCGCCAGAGCATGTAGGCCACGATCACGCCGATGAGGGCGGCGGCGATGTCGATGACCGCCAGGTACCAGTCCCCCTTGTCGCCCAAGTGATCGTTGTAGAGGGTGCCGCTGAAGACCGGAGCCAGGAAGCTCTGCAGGTCGTCCGTGTGCACCCAGGGCAGGTCGAACGCGCCGGCGAAGAAAGCGAAGAAGGCGAGGATCTCGAGCCGGCTCATGTAGTACGCCGTGAGCACCGCGGTGACGACGCCGATGACCCACAACGGCTTGTAGTGGGCCCACGTGTTGTCGAGCACGTCGCCCTTGGCCCAGAAGCCCGAGAGGGGCGGGATGCCGGCGATGGCCAGGTAGCCGATGGTGAAGGTGATCGTCGTCCACTTCATGTAGCGGCGCAACGCGCCCATGCGCTTGAGGTCCTGCTCGTCCTCGAGGCCGTGGATGACCGAGCCCGCCCCCAGGAACAGGAGGCCCTTGAAGAAGGCGTGCGCCACCATGAGGAAGATGGCGGCGATGTAGGCCCCCGAGCCGACGGCGAGGATCATGTAGCCGATCTGCGACACCGTCGAGAAGGCCAGCACCTTCTTGATGTCCTGCTGCGAGCAGGCGATGGTGGCCGCCACGAAGGCGGTCACGGCGCCGACGGTGGCGATCACCAGGGTGCCGTTGTGCGACAGGTACAGCAGCGGGTTCATGCGGCACAGCAGGTAGACCCCCGCCGTCACCATGGTGGCGGCGTGGATCAGCGCCGAGACGGGGGTGGGGCCTTCCATGGCGTCGGGCAGCCAGTTGAACAGCGGGATCTGGGCCGACTTGCCGGTGGCGGCCAGGAACAGCAGCAGCACCGCCGCGGTGGCCACCTCCGGGCTCAGGTGGGACAGCTGCCCGAAGATGCCGCCCCCTGGGCCACTCTCGTATTGCACCGTGCCGGTCTTCTCGAAGAGCAGGAAGATGGCGACCAGGAACCCGGCGTCACCGATCCGGTTGTAGATGAAGGCTTTCTTGCCGGCCGAGGCGGCCGCCTCGCGCTGGAACCAGAACGCCACCAGCCAGTAGGAGCAGACGCCGACGCCCTCCCAGCCGACGAAGGTGAGCAGCAGGTTGTTCGCCAGCACCAGCAGAAGCATGGAGAAGACGAACAGGTTGAGGTAGATGAAGAACTTCGAGTAGTCCCTGTCGTGCTTCATGTACCCGATGGAATACAGATGGATGAGCGCGCTGACGAAGGTGACGAAGAGGCACATCGTCATCGACAGCGGATCGACGAGCGTGCCGACGGGCACCGTGAGGCCGCCGACGCTGAACCACGTGTAGTAGTTCTCCACCACCACCCGGTGGGTGGAGGGCAGGTCGAGCAGACCGGCGAAGACGATGCAGGCGACGACGAAGGCGCCGCCCACGGCGACCGTCCCGATGATGCCGGCCACCGGGTCGCCCACGCGCCGGCCGACGGCGACCAGCACCAGGAACCCGGCCAGGGGCAGCAGCAGCATGAGGTAGGCGACGTGGACCACCGGTTCAGCCCTTCAACGAGTCCAGGTCGTCGGCCACCGTCGTCTCACGGCGCCGGAAGTTGGTCACGACGATGCCCAGGCCGACCACGACCTCGGCCGCGGCGACCACCAGCACGAAGAAGACGAGCACCTGGCCGCCGATGTCACCCAGCATGCGGGCGAAGGTGACGAAGGTCAGGTTGGCCGCGTTCAGCATGAGCTCGATGCACATGAACATGATCAGGACGTTGCGTCGCACCAGCAGCCCGATCGCCCCGATGGTGAAGACGATGGCGGCCAGGCCCAGATACCAGGCACCCGAGAGGCTCATGCGGGCAACTCGCTCTCCGTCACTTCCGGCTCGGCCTCGACGGTGGGCGGGCGGCGGGCCAGCACCACGGCGCCCACCACGGCGATGACCAGCAGGGCGGCCGTGGCCTCGAAGGCGAACAGGTAGGTCGTGAAGAGCTGCTTGCCCAGCTGGGCCGGTTCGCCGGCGGGCGAGTTCACCCCGGCCACGTGCCCCTGGATCGGGCCCACCACCTGCTTGGCGCCGGTCACCCAGTGCGCCGTGGCCGCCATGGCCAAAATGCCGGCCAGCGTGATGAGCGAGAAGACGAGGGCGAGCGGCCGCTGCCCGCCCAGCGGCTCGATGGTGATGTCCTCGGCCCGGTCGACGCCCAGGAACATGATCACGAAGAGGAAGAGGACGACGATGGCGCCGGCGTAGACGATGATCTGCACGGCGGCCAGGAAGTCGGCCTCCTGCTCGATGAAGAGCACGGCCACCCCGAAGAGCGTCATGACCAGGCTCAGCGCCGCGTGCACCGGGTTGCGCGAGGTGACCACGCCGATCGAGCCGACCAGGATCACCGCCGCCGAGGCGGCGAAGACGAGGACGTCGGGCCAGGTCGGGCGCGACGAAGCGGCGAGCAGCGTGGCGTGGAGCATCAGGCGCTCCCCTCGGTTTCGGTTTCAGTCCCGGTCCCGCCGTCGATCGCGCCGACCCGGGCCGTCCCGAACTCCTTGGCCTCCGCCTGGTCGAGCTCGGCCTCCGCCTTGTCGAGCTCGGCCACTGCCTTGTCGGCCTTGGCCTCCGCCTTGGCCGCCTTGCGCGCCGCGCGCACCTCCTTCATGTGCCCGCGGAAGTACTCCATCTTCTCCTTGTTGCGCTCGGCGCCCTTCTTCGCCCGCCAGATCCGCCCCTGTATGCCCCGGTGGGCCAGGGGGATGTCCTCGGCCAGCAGGTGGGCCTCGAGCACCTCACGCAGGGGCTTGGACCCCGTCGCCTCGTCGTCGCGCCGGCCCGACTGGCCGCCCTCGGGCGCTCGCACGCCGTAGCCGAGCTCGCCCTCCCATTGCACCACGCCCTCGTAGGCGGCATTGCCCGACGGCGAGGTGGCACGCATCCAGCCGGACGTCATGAGGTCGTCGCCCTCGCGCCAGTCCTCCCACGGGAGCTTCTTGGGCGTGCCGTCGTCGTTCACCAGGAGCTCTTCCTTGGTGTAGATGGCGTCCGAGCGGTTGGTGAAGGAGAACTCGAAGAGCTTGGACTCGGTGATGGCCTCGGTCGGGCAGGCTTCCACGCACATGTCGCAGTGGATGCAGCGCAGGTAGTTGATTTCGTAGACGTAGCCGTAGCGCTCGCCGGGTGACACGGGGTGGTCGGGCGGGTTGTCGAGCCCGCGCACGTAGATGCAGTCGGCCGGGCACACCCCGGCGCACAGCTCGCAGCCGATGCACTTCTCCATGCCGTCCTCGTAGCGGTTGAGGACGTGGCGGCCGTGCTGGCGCGGCTGCTTGGGCTTCTTCTCCTCGGGGTACATGGTGGTGACCCGCGGCCGGGTCAGGTGCTGGAAGGTCAGCTTGAACCCGCCCAGGAAGGAGAGCTGGTCCTTCATTTCGTCACCGAGGCCCACTACGCATCACCCCACGGGGTCGGCTCCATCGGCCGCAGCGGCCGGGTGACCCGGCGGCCGATGGCCGGGATGACCACGTCCTCCTCGGAACGCCCGGACCCCAGCTTGTTGGCCCGCAGCAACAAGATGGACGCCACGACGATCACCGGCAGCAAAACGGTGCCGGCCCAGCCCCAGGCCACCACGGCCGCCACCAGCAGCAGCCAGCCGAGCGACATGGGGATGAGCCGCTTCCAGCCCAGGTCCATGAGCTGGTCGTAGCGCAGCCGGGGCAGCGCGGCCCGGAACCAGACGTAAATGAAGCAGAACGCCACCACCTTGAGCAGGAAGTAGATGATCGGCATGTAGATGGTGGCGCCGGGGATGTGGAAGATGTAGCCGTTCGGTCCGCCGAAGAAGAGGGTGACCACCACGGCCGACATGGTGATGGTGTTCATGAACTCGGCCAGGAAGAAGAGGCCGAAGCGGATGGACGAGTACTCGGTGTGGAAGCCGCCGACCAGTTCCTGCTCGGCCTCCGTCAGGTCGAACGGGGGCCGCGTCAGCTCGGCCGTGATGGCGATCATGAAGAAGATGAAGGGCACGAAGCCGAGGCGGATGAGGTTCCAGTTCCAGAACCCGTCGGACTGCGACGCCACAATGGCCCGGGTGGAGAGCGAGTGGCTCACCAGTACCACCATGACCGTGGTCAGGCCCAGGGCGGCCTCGTAGGAGATGACCTGGGCCGAGGCGCGCACCGAGCCCAGCAGCGGGTACTTGGAGCCCGACGACCAGCCGGCCAGCATGACGCCGTAGACGGCGATGCCCGACATGGCCAGCACGAGCAAAATGCCCACGGGCGGGTCGGCCACCTGCAGCTCGAAGGTGTGGCTACCGATGGTGATGACGCCGCCGACGGGCACCACGGTGAAGATGAGCACGGCCGGGATGACCGACAGATAGGGCGCCAACTTGAAGACGAAGGAGTCGGCCCGGTCGGGGAGCAGGTCCTCCTTGAACACGAGCTTGGTCCCGTCGGCCAGCGTCTGCAGCAGGCCCCACGGCCCGGCCCGGTTGGGCCCGACGCGGCTCTGCATGTCCGAGATCACCTTGCGCTCGAACCAGATCATCAACGCCGTCGCCACCAGCAGCGCCACGAAGGCGACCAGGCACTTGATGATGATGATCAGCCAGACCTCCCAGTTGAGGCCGAAATAGAGGAGCGGGTCGCCGTTGCCCTGGTCCGCGCTGTGGGTGAGCACGGTCGGGCCGAGGTTGGCGGCGTGCGCCGCCACCGTGGTCGAGGTCGTGGCGCCGATCACACCGACTCCATCCGCACGTCGGTCACCGCCTGACGGCTGTCGATGAGCGTGGACACGGCGTTGCCCGGCGCACTCTCGCCGCCGGGCACGTTGTAGTCGATGGCCACCACGCCGCGGGGCACGCCCTCGTCGGCCTGGGCGGCCAGCGTCAGCTCGCCCCGGGCGGAGCGCACCTTGACCCGGTCGCCCGTCGTCTTGCCCAGCCGGTCGAGGTCGTAGGGGTTGGCCCGCGCCACCAGCACCGGCACCAGCGGCGTGAGCGAGGGCGACCCGGTCACCGAGCTGCCGGCGTCGTAGAGCCGCCGGCCGGCCACCAGGCGCAGCGTGTAATTGTCGGGCTTGGGCACGTGCAGCTCGGGGACGCCGGTACCGGTCCCCGAGAGCAGGGGCGGCGGGCTGCCCAGCACGACCGAGCGCGCCGCGGCGAGACCGGTCCCCCCGGTGCCGACGCGCGGCGGGGCGCCCTGGCGCTCGACGGACTCGACGCCGGGGAGGGCCACCGGGTCGATCGGCTCCACGTCGGTATGGCGGCCGTCGTCGTCCACGATCGGCAGGAGGATCCCGTCGTGCGCGGCGTCCGAGTCCAGCACGCCCTGCGTCAGGCCGGCGTAGGCCGGCGCGGTGAGCGCCACCTCGTCGGCCAGGTCGGCCACGCTGGCCACGCCGAGGTCGGCGCCGAGGGCGTCGGCCAGCTCGGCCGCGATCATCCAGTCGGGCCAGGCGAACCCCGGCGCCGTGAGCTTGGGCCCGAGACGGCTCACCCGCCCCTCCAGGTTCGTGGTCGTCCCCGGCCGCTCGTGCGCCACCGCGCACGGCAGGACCACGTCGGCGTGCGCGTCGACGGATTGAGACGGGTGGCCCGTGACGGCCACCACGAAGTGCCCGGCAGACAGGGCCGCCTTGGCCAGCGCGTGGTCGGGGAAGTCGCTCAGCGGGTCGGAGCCGAGTAGCACGAGCGCGCGCACCGCGGTGCCGGGTGCGCCGGCGTCGCGCTCGCCGGCCATGGACGAGAGGATGTCGGCCGTATGGAGCCCGGGGCTCGCGGGCACCGACCCCCACGCCGAGGTGAAGCGCTCCCGGCCGGCGTCGAGGCTGACCCGGCCGGGCAGGAGGCCGGGCGCCAGGCCCAGGTCGAGCGCGCCGAAGACGTTGCCCCGGCGCAGCGCCGGCAGGAAGGTCGCCTTGGGCAGCGCGGCGGCCA
>DATNLP010000359.1:0-2654 GCA_035602795.1 Acidimicrobiales bacterium
TGCTGATGCCGGCGTTGGTGTTGGCCAGGTTCTGCGCGTTCGGGTCGTAGGGGGCGACCCACGGCGCGAAGACGGCCGCCACCGTGACGAGCACCAGCCACGCCAGGCTGAGCAGGACGCCGACGCGCGTGATGAACTGCACCAGGCGCCGGTGATCGCTGAACGACCGGCGCAGCGCCTGGGGGTCGTCACCCGGGAGCTCGGTCTCGGTCAGGCTCACGAGACCCTCACCTTTGGGTTCAGGTACCCGTAGCTGATGTCGACCAGCAGGCTCATGGCCATCTGGAAGAGCACGAACACGACGGCGACACCCTGGACGACGGGCAGGTCGTGGTCGGTGATACCGGACAGCATGTAGGGCCCGAGGCCCGGGAGGGCGAAGATCTGCTCGATGATGACGGCGCCGCCGAGCAGGTAGCCGATCTGGATGCCGAAGACGGTGACCACCGGCATGGCGGCGTTCTTGAGACCGTGTCGGAACAGCACCGTGCGTCGCGTCCCTCCCTTGGCCCAGGCCGTCCTGATGTACGGGGTGTCCAGGGTGTCGATCAGTGAGGCCCGCAACTGACGGGCCAGCGTGGCGCCGACCAGGACCCCCAGCGTTATCGCGGGCAGCGTGATGTCCCGCAACCAGCTGGTGAAGGAGGTGCTGATCGAGGTGTAGCCGGTCGGCGGGAACACATGCCAGTGGACGGCGAAGATCGACACCAAGAGCACGGCCAGCCAGAAGCTGGGCACGGCCAGGCCCAGGGTGGTGAAGGTCCGGGCGCCGCCGTCGACCACCCCCTGGGGCCGGATGCCCGAGATGAGGCCGACCGGGATCCCGACGACGAGCGAGACGATGGCCGAGGCCACCACGAGGCCGAACGTGACCGGGAACCGCTGCTCAATCTGCTGGGTCACCGGCTGGCCGGTCGAGATGGAGGTGCCGAGGTTGCCGTGCAGCGCGTTGCCGAGCCAGCGCCCGTACTGGACGAGCAGCGGGTCGTTGAGGTGGAGCTGGGCTGTGACGTGGGCGATCTGGGCCGGGGTGGCGGTCACCCCGCCGGCCAGCGTGATGGCCGGGTTGCCGGGGACGAGCGCCAACAGGAAGAAGACGGCGAAGGAGACGATCAGCAACACCGGCACGAGGGCCAGCAGTCGGCGTAGCACCAACCTTCCCACTTCACCCCCCAGGGTCAGACCGGAGTCTGCGCTGCTCCGTTGGCCCGCTCGGACCTGACGTCAGTGTCAGCTTTCCGTATCGTACTCATGGACCCCCCAGTGGGAGGGGTGCCGCCCGCTTCCGGGTCAGGGCGCTCCCGGCGGGACACCACCGGTAGCGCCGGACACGTGTGCCTCCACCTCGTCGATTCGTTCCCGCTTGGCGGCATCCGACAGGAACGAGCCCGTGAAGCTGTTGCGGGCGAGGCGCGCCACGACGTCGGCGTCGAAGCCGAGGTGGTCGGTCACGCCGGCGTAGTTGTCGCCGATGTAGCCGCCGAAGTAGGCCGGGTCGTCGGAGTGCACCGACGCCAGCAGGTGGCGCGCCAACATGTCGCCGAGTGGGTGGTCCTCGAGGTCCTCCACCACGCGCAGGGCCACGTTGGAGAACGGGCAGACCGTGAGCGGTACCTGGTGCCGTTGAAGATGGCGCACCAGGCGCTCGTCCTCCAGGCAGCGCACGCCGTGGTCGATCCGCTCGGCCCCGAGGAGGTCGAGCGCCTGCCAGATGTACTCCGGCGGCCCCTCCTCGCCGGCGTGGGCGACCACGTGCAGGCCCTCGGTCCGGGCACGGGCGAAGACCCGCTCGAAGTCCGACGGTGGATGCCCCACCTCCGACGAGTCCAGGCCCACCCCGACGAAGTGGTCGCGGAACCCGAGGGCCTCGGTCAGCGTCGCCTGGGCCCGCTCCTCGGGCAGGTGGCGCAGGATGCAGAGGATCAGTTGCGCCGACACACCGAGATCCGCCCCATCGCGGAGCGCCGCCGACAGGCCGGCGAAGACGACGGACAAGGGGACGCCCCGGTCCGTGTGCGTCTGCGGGTCGAAGAACACCTCAGCGTGACGCACCCCCTGGGACGCCGCCCGCTGCAGGTACGCCAGGCCCAGCTCGTAGAAGTCCCGCTCGGTAAGCAGGACGGCGCAGGACCGGTAGTAGATGTCGAGGAACGACTGCAGGTTGGTGAAGCGGTAGGCCTCGCGCACGCTCTCGACGGAGCGGTAGGGCAGGGCGACTCCGTTGCGCCGGGCCAGCTCGAACATGAGCTCCGGCTCCAGCGTCCCCTCGATGTGCACGTGCAGCTCCGCCTTGGGCACGGTGCGGGCAAAGGCGACTGCGACGGGATCGGTCGACGTGGCCGTCATCCTGCCATTCCGCCCCGCAATGGCCGCGGTTCCCGAGCGGCGTTGAAGCAGGTTTGCTGCGGGCAGTACGGTCGGCGCTCCGACCGCGGAGAGGGTGGACGTCATGAGCGAGCAGCGGGTGGCCATCGTCACGGGTGGCGCCTCGGGGATCGGGCTGGCCATCAGCCGGCGGCTGGCCGCCGACGGGCACGCCGTGGGCGTGCTGGACCTCAACCATGAGGCGGCGGCCGCGGCGGCCGCGGGCATTGCCGCCTCCGGTGCCAGCTCCGCCGCCGTGGTGGTCGACGTCGGGGACCGCGAACGGGTGC
>DATNLP010000041.1:0-10931 GCA_035602795.1 Acidimicrobiales bacterium
AGTACCCGCCGATGATCGAACACGCCGTCATCGGCGCGGAGTGGGCGCCCCTGGCCGCGCCGATGCGGGCGAGAACGGGGATCAGGCGGCGCTTCGAGCCCAGGTACTTGATCATGCGGCGCGCCGGTCCATGCCGGGCCCACCCTACGATGGGCGGCCGTGGCGACCGGGGACCATGGAGGGGCCGGGGCGCCAGGCGGGGCCGAGGAGGGTGACTCGCACTGGGTGCGCTGGCACGCCCCCTACGAGGACCCGGCGTCGAACCTCTCGCTGCGGCTGCGCACGGTGCAGGGCATGGTGCGCCGGGCGCTCGACGAGGCGCCGGCCGGCTCGCCGATCCGCATCGTGAGCCTGTGCGCCGGGCAGGGGCGCGACGTGATCGACGTGGTGGCCGAGCACCCGCGGCGTGACGACGTCTCGGCCCTGTTGGTCGAGCTGGACCCGGCCCTGGTCGCCTTCGCCCGCGACCGGGCGGCCAGTGCCGGGGTGGGCGACCGGGTGCGCACAGAGGCGGGCGACGCCTCGTTCACGCACTGGTACGCGCCCATGGTGCCCGCCGACCTGGTCCTGGTGTGCGGCGTGTTCGGCAACATCAGCGCCGAGGACATTGCGGCGACCATTCGCGCCATGAGCGGGTTCTGCACGCGGGGCGGCCAGGTCGTCTGGACCCGCCACCGGCGCCCGCCCGACGCCACGCCGGCCATCCGGGCCGACTTCGCCGCCGCCGGCTTCACCGAGCTGGCCTTCGAGGCGCCCGAGGGGACGATCATGACGGCCGGCCATCACCGCCTGGACGGGCCGGCGGGGACCTTCGATCCCGGGGGCCGGCTCTTCCACTTCGTCGGCGACGGCTCCGCCCCGGCCTAGCGCGCCGGTCCCGGCGTACCCGCCGGCGCCCCGCCAGTCAGGGACCGCACCCGGCAGGCGGTGACGGCGTACGCTCCCGGGCAGGAGTCGGCCGAGCGGACCAGGAGTACTTCGAGGAGGCAGCCATGCAGGAGACCATTCACGGGACGACGATGCCGGTGCTGGAGCTCGCGCTCGACACGGGGGAGTCGGTCGTGTCGGAGGTCGGCGAGTTCAGCTGGATGTCGGACTCGATCCAGTTCGCCACCAACACCGGCGGCGGCATGGCCGGCAAGGGGATCATGGGCGCGGTCAAGCGCGCCGTCTCGGGTGCCTCGTTCCTCATGACCACCTACACGGCGCAGGGCGGACCGGGTTCCATCGCCTTCGCGTCGAAGGTGCCGGGCCACATCTTGCCGATCGACGTGGCGCCCGGGAACGAGTTCATGGTGCACCGCCACGGGTTCATGGCCGCCACGCCGGGCATCGAACTCTCCATGGGCTTCCAGCAGTCGTTCCGGGGCGGCGTCTTCGGTGGCGAGGGCTTCGTCCTCCAGAAGATCGGCGGCCAGGGCCGGGTCTGGATCGACCTGCAGGGCGAGGTGGTCATCTACGACCTGCAGCCGGGCCAGTCGATGCGCGTGCACCCGGGGCACGCCGGTCTCTTCCAGGCCTCGGTCCAGTTCACGACGCAGAAGGTCCAGGGCATGGTCAACCGCTACATGGGTGCCGACGGGCACCACTTCGCCGTGCTCACGGGCCCGGGCCGCATTTGGCTGCAGTCGATGCCGACGGCGATCCTGGCCGGCGTGATTTACGAGAACCTGCCCCACGACGACCGTGACCACGACCATCACGCCGTCGAGGGGGCGGCCGCCGGCATCGGAGGCGCCAAGCTCATCGGCGACCTGCTGCGGTAGATCGCGAACGCGCCCGTGAGGGCGCGTTCCATGCCGACGTGCAGGCCGATGCGCACGCGCTGGCGCGCTTCAACGCGACGTCGTACGCCTACGGACCACCGGGTCGGCGCATGACGACGTCGAGAGACGGCCACGGTGGACCCTCGCGTAGGGCGCTGAGGAGTACCCGGGCCGCTCGTTGCCCGTCGGGGAATTGGTCGTCCGGATCCCAGCGCCACGCCGCGACCATGGCCAGAACGAGATTCCGGCACTCACCGAGCAGCTCTTGATCGGTGTCCCGATAGCGCTCGCTGACCTCTTCGGGCACGTGGGCCAGGTCGAACTCGACCGGCCCGCGGCAACACGTCTCGAGGTCGATGAACAGCAGCCCGTCCCTCGTGCGCAGCACGTTGCCCGGGTGCGGCTCGCCGTGCAGCAGCTGCTCGGCGACGCCCCGGTCGCTTATCGCCCGTCTCCGGCTTCGTAACGTGTCGGCGAGGAGCGCCCGGTCCGCGTCGGCCAGTGCGGGGGTGAGGTCGCGGCTCGCCACGAGACGTTGCGCCTCCGCGACTCGATCCGTGAAGTGCGGCGTCGTGACCTCGAGCGTCCGCATTCCGGCATGCAACCGCTCGAGCGCCTGCGCGTAGTCGGCTGGTGCGACCACCCGAGGTTGCACGGGTTCGTAGTACGTCCACAACGTGACCACGAAGCCGTCACGCTCGTAGACGCGCGGCTCGACCCGTGGGTCCAGGGCAGCCACGGGGCTCTCGGTGGTGGCGAGCCATTGCGCCAGCTCGACTTCGAACTCTGCGACCTGATGGGCTTCATGGGCGACTCGGGCCAGGACCTCGCACGGCAGCAGGCGCACGGCGAGCTTGTTCGAGTCGTGCAGCACGACGGCGTCGTCGACGGTCAGGCCCAGCGCGGAGGCGGTCGTCCTGGCCGCGGCCACCGCACGGGGAACCTCTGCGGCGTGCATCTTCGCCTTACCTTCCCGCCCACCGAAAGACAGGAAATGGGCGGCTCACCGGCGGGGACGCGCGCTCAGGGTCGGCGGCGCGGGAGGTGGTCAGCCGGGCGGCGCCGGCTCGGGCTGGTTCCACTCGATCCAGCCGGTGCCGGTACGGCCGTCGTCGGTCCGGCAGCGCACCATGGCCCGCGGGAACCGGCTCGTGCGGCCGTCCTCGTCGTTGCGCAGCAGCACCGGCCCGAAGGCGACGGGCGTGACGTCGAGGCCGAGGTCGTGGGCGGGCGCGGCAACGATCTCGATCCGCCCGCTGGTCGGGAACCCGTGCTCGCCCAGCACCTCGGTGACGGTCAGCGCGGTGGCCGGGTGCACCTCGGTGGGCGGGGTCTGCACGTACCCGAAGAACACGGGGACACCGGGCAACATGCGGATGTCGGCCAGATGGACGCGCGTGCCGTCGTCGAGGCGCATGGAGTTCCAGCACCAGCCGAAGGCCCACCAGTCGCGCACGCCCCAGGAGTGGTCGCGCTGGCCGTGCCCGTCGACGGTCAGGGTCTCGCCGCCGACGGTGACGGTGCCAGTGACCAGGCCGGGGATTTCGTAGCGCGTCGTGAGGTCGTAGTGGTAGGGAACGCCGTCGGTGGCCCAGGTGAGGTCGAGCGCCGCATCGACAGGCTCCCCGCCGCCGTCGTCGTAGGCGTCCTCGGGCCGAGCCAGGCGCCGCGCCGCCATGCGGGGCACGGCGAGGCGGAACTCCTCGAGCGGACGACGCAGCTCGACCTCCACCTCGGCCTGCTCCGAGGCGGTGGTGAGGCCGGTGCCGGGCGGGACCGGCATGTGGTAGTCGATCGAGCAGAGGCCGGGTTGGCCCGGGCGCACGATCCAGGCGGTCCACCAGGCCACCTGGAGGTTGGGATAGAGGCCGAGGCGGAACCAGCCGCCGAAGGAGCCGTCTTGCTGCACGAAGTCGCAGTAGTACGACTCGTTCCAGAGGTCCTCGGCCTCGGGTGCGTGGCGCTCCTCGTCGGCCGGGTCGACGGCGTGCTCGCTCACCGGTCCCGCCCCGCGTGCATGGCGGAGGCGCCCGGGGGGCCCGGGACCTCGACGATGGGATCGTCGCGGTCGTCGAACTCGGTGCGCAACGCCTTCGACATGACGGCGTGCATGAAGTAGAGGGTCGTGATGTAGGTCAGCTCGAGCACGGCCACCTCGTCGAGGTGGCGCCGCAGCTCGGCGAAGACCTCGTCGGGGACGCGGCCGTGGTCGTACACGAGGCAGTCGGTGTAGGCGAGGACGGCCCGCTCCGCCTCACCGTAGGTGCCGGCGGGGGCGACCGGCCAGGCGGGGATATGCGTGATCTGCTCCTCGGGCATGCCGAGCTCGCGCATGGACTTGGCGTGCTGGGAGAACACGAACTGGCTGGCGGCGGCCCAGCCGGCGCGAATTTGGCCGAGCTCGCGCAGCTTGGGGTCGAGCACGCGGTCGGGGGACTGGTAGAGGCCGAACCCCTTCACGCAGTGGTCGAGGATGTCGGGGCTGTTGGCGAACACCGTCCACCAGTCGCCCGTCGTCCCGTCCCAGCGCCCGGGCTCGGCGACGGGGTCGCGGCCTTCGAAGAGCCACTCGTACATGGTGGTGAC
Organism: Acidimicrobiales bacterium; assembly: GCA_035602795.1. GTDB lineage: Bacteria > Actinomycetota > Acidimicrobiia > Acidimicrobiales > RAAP-2 > Bog-473. The sequence goes on from DATNLP010000041.1 coordinate 4,353, forward strand.
GATGGGCGCGGTGGCCTCACCCTTGGGGACCTGCCGGAGTCGGGGCATCGAGCTCGAGTTTTCGGCGCCGCTAGACGGGGGTGGGCATGGTGGCGGCCGGAGCCTGGGTGTCGACGGCCCGGGCCGGCGCGTGCGAGACGTCGGAGAGGGCGAATTCGCGCATCCAGCAGGCGAACTCGAGCAAGATGCCGTCGGGGTCCTGGAAGTAGATGCTGCGCACGTACACACCGGAGTGCATGGCGTCGCTGATGCCCCATTCCGAGTCGTCGTGGTTGGCGATTTCGGTGCAGTCGATGCCCGCGGCCAGCAGGCGCTCGCGGTACTCCTCGATCTTCTCGGGCGCCACGTCGAAAGCGACGTGGTTCATGGAGCCGATGGCGCTCGTGAGGTCGCCCTGGTCCGGCCGGGCCGCCGGCGCACTGATGCCGGGCACGCCGTCGGGCGCGTTGGGGAACCAGAAGAAGGCCAGGCAGTCCCCGCCACCGCAGTCGAAGAAGAAGTGCTGCCCCATGCCGGCCGGCAGCTCGATGGTCTTGACCAGGGGCATGCCGAGAACGTTCGTGTAGAAGTCGACGGTGCGCTCCATGTCGCGGCACACGAGCGCCAGGTGGTTGATGCCCCGCAGCTCGAATCCGCCCGTCTTGCCTGTCATGTCCGTCGTGCCTCCCTCGCTACAGCCGGTCCTGCCCCGTGCCGCTGCCGCACCGGGCCACACATTAGGCCGCAATCCTGCCGTCGCCCCGGGCCGTATCACCCTCCCGCAGGTCACGGACGAAAGGACCATTGAGCATGGAGCTCACCACGGCGTCGGCGGGGGACGCACACACCGGCCCAGCAGGACTGGGCGCCCTGGTCACCGGGGCGGCGGCCTTGGCCGCGCTGGCCCTGGGGATCGGTGCGCCGGTGGGGGTCGCCGGGGCGACCAGCCCGCACGCCCACGCCAGGGTCACGACCATCCACGTGTCGACGGCCACCGTTGCGCACGTGGGCACCGTGCTCACGACCTCGTCGGGCCTCACGCTGTACCGCTACACGTCGGACCCGGTGGGCCAGTCGGACTGCACCGGCACGTGCGCCACGTTCTGGCCTCCGTTCACCGTTGCCAAGGGTGACCGCGTCGCCGGACCCAAGGGGGTGAAGGGGCTGTCGGTCATCGACGTCGGCCACCGGCGCTGGCAGGTGGCCTTCCACGACGTCGCTCTGTACCGTTTCGCGGGCGACACCAAGAAGGGTCAGGCCAAGGGGCAGGCCGTGGACGGCACGTGGTTCGCGGTACTGAAGAGCGGCATCCCGGTCCCGCCGTCCGCCCCGGCGGCGACCACTCCGACCACCCAACCGGTGACGCCGACCAGGACGACGGTTCCGGCCACCCAGTCGCAGACGCCGGTCATGCCCAGCCCCGTCACGACCCCGCCGGCCACCACGCCGCCGGCCACCCCACCGACGACACAGCCACCGACGACACAGCCGCCGCCGACCACCACGCCACCGACGCAGCCGTCGACCACGTCCGGTGGGGGTGGCATTGGCTTCTGACGAGCGGGGACCTCGTCCCTCGCTGGGTGCTCAGAGTCCGGCGATGCCGACCATGGGCGCGTTGAGGTGTTGGCCGCCCATGGACCCGTAGTACTGGGCGTCGCCGAAGGTGAAGATGCCGCCATCGGCGCCCTGCAACCAATAGCCGGCACCGTCGAGGGTGGGCGCAATGCCGACGACCGGCGCGTTCAGGCCGGCGCCGTACTCGGAGCCGTAGGGCGCGGCGTCGCCGAAGTCGGCCACGTTGCCGTTCGCACTGGCCAGCCAGTAGCCCTGCGAGTTGTGGGTGTCAGCCATGCCGGTGATGCGGTAGCCGCCGGGCGCGGTGGACGGCTGCCCCTCATAGGGGGCGTTGCCGTAGTCGTAGACCTGCCCTCCGGCGTCGACCAGCCAGTAGCCGCCGGTCAGGTAGCTGGCCGCGGCGCCGGTGACCGCCGAGCCCGGGTCGTCGCCCGCCGCCGAGCCGTAGAACGACGCATCGCCGAAGGCGAAGACGCCACCGTCGCTGGCGATCAGCCAGTAGCCGCGCCCGTCGTCGGTGGGGATCATGCCGATGATCGGCTTGTTGAGTTTGAGGGAGCCCGTCGACCCGTAGAAGCCGGCGTCGCCGAACGCGAAGATGCCACCGTCGCTGGCCACCAGCCAGTAGCCCCCGTAGTCGGGCGTGGCCGCGATGCCGACGACCGGCTTGTTGAGTTTGAGGGAGCCCGTCGATCCGTAGAACTGGGCGCCGCCGAAGGTGAAGACGCCGCCGTCGGAGGCGACCTGCCAGTACCCGGGCGGCGGCGGAGGCGGGGTGGGACACGAGGGGCTGGCCGCCGGCGAAGCCGCCGGCACGGCCGGGGCGAGGGACGGCACGCCACCGGGGAAGGTCAGCTGGGCCAGGTACATGGGCCGGAAGCCGCAGGCCATGTAGCCGATGGTCGTGCCCTGCCAGGCGGCGAAGGCCATCACCGTCTGGCCGCCGGGCAGGGTGTAGACGTCGGGGCCGCCGGGGCCAGACATGCCGGGTTGGCTGGTCAACAGAGGGTTGGAGGTGGTGGCGTCGGTGCAGGCGGCGGCCGGACCGCTGGGACAGGAGGCCCAGCCGATGGCATAGGTGTCGGCCCCCTCATCGCTCCCGGCGTAAAAGAGGTAATAGGTGCCGGGCGTGCTGCTCCCCGGTGTCGTCCCCGTCTCCACCATGTCGGGACCCTCGACGATGTTGCTCTGCCACGCCTGATCGTCGGACAGCAGCTCAGTCACCGACCCGTTGGTGGACAGGAGGTTGGAGGAGAGCGGGATCGACCAAATGAGCGTGCTGACGCCGATGTGGTTGCCGTCGCTCTTCCAAATCAACCAGTTGTCACCGGTGGCAGGGTCCTGGAAGATGTCCGGGTCGATACTGCCGCCGTAGTCGCCGTTGTCGTAGGTGAAGCCGAAGTAGACCCCGTCCTGGCACACCACGGGTGTCGTGTTGGTGTCGGTGTAGGGGCCGAGGGGGCTCGAAGAGGTGGCCACGCCGATGCACTGATCCCCGGGGTTCGACGCCTCGGTGGCGGTGTAGTACATGACGAACACGCTGCCGTTGAACGCCACGCTGGGCGCCCAGGTGTCGCCCGGCACGGCCCACGATCCGAGTTGTGGCAGGGCGTCCTGGCTGAGCTCGCTCCATGAGGTGCCGTTGGCCGACGTGGACACCTGGATGTTCGTCGCGCCACCCTCGGGGGCGAAGCTCTGCGTGGCGAAGGCGTAGTACTCGCCTTGGTAGAGCAGGATGGACGGGTCGGGGAAGTCGGTCGGGTGCACCGGCGCCCAGTTGGCGGCGGAGGCGGGCGCCGGTACCGCCATTCCCGCCGCGGCCGCGCCGACAGCGCCGAGGAGCACGGCGGCGAGCAGGCACAAGCCGGGGCCGCGCCGACGAGCCCACGGTCGCCCCCGGCACGCGATGGGGAAGGACAGGGCACGGCGCGGCTGTCGGTTGCTCAGTGGTGGGGGAGACACCATGCTCCTTGTCGAGATGCTGCGCCATCGCCCTCGGCGCGCCGCAGCAATGGTAACGGCCAGGGCGCGGCTTTTGTTCTTCGGGGAGGTGACCGCGGGACCCAGCTACGGTGGGCGGCGAGCGAAGCCTGCCCTACCGAGGTTGCCGTCCTCGGCGCCTCGGCGTGGGCAACGCCGCCGCCAGCACGCAGAAAGGGAATGATGTCCGAGCCGCACCGGCCCGTCGCCGACCTTGGTTTCAAGTTCTTGAATTTGTCGCACAGGGCAGTGCTGCGTCTGAGCGGCGGCCGGCTGCTGGCCACCATGCGCGGCATGCCGGCGGTGGAGCTGCACACCGTCGGACGGAAGAGTGGCCTGCCGCGCTCGTCCATGTTGACGTCCCCCGTTCACGATGAGAACCGGGTCGTCCTGGTGGCGTCGAGGGGCGGGGCCGAGGACAACCCGTCGTGGTACCTCAACCTGACCGCCAACCTCGATGTCGAGGTGACCATGTACGGCGAGACCCGCACCATGCGGGCCCGGACGGCCACGCCCGAGGAGAAGGCGGCGCTGTGGCCTCAGATCGTGGCCGCCTACAAGCCCTACGAGGGCTACCAGAAACGGTCGAGCCGGGACATCCCGGTCGTCATCTGCGAGCCCCGCCCGGCCTGAGCGCAGACCCGGCGCCAGGGACGGCCCGGGTACCGGGCGGTACGATGCGCCGCATGTCGATGGAACCCGCCGATGACGCCGCCCTCGACATGAGCATGGCCGTCTCCCAGCTGGCCTCGAATGGCACCGACCTGCGCATCATGCTGAAGCTGCTGGTCGGGCAGCTGGCGGGCGTGCTGGGTGACCGCATGACGGTCGATCGCGCCGGCCGGTTCCGCAAGTCCGAGGAGATCAGGTCGGTGCGCATCGTCCTGGGCGACGACGCGCTGGAGGCGGCGGTCGAGGGGGCATCCGTGCGCTGTACCATCGGCCACAGCTCGGGCGGCATCCGCATCCGCAGCGAACAGGTGGGGATGGACGTGTGGCTGACCCGGTTGCTCACCACCCTGCAGGCCGAGGCCGCCCACAGCGAGCAGGCCCGCGTCGCGCTCGAGAACATTGTGATCGGAGGATCCACGTGACCGACTCATCCGCGGGGGCGCCAGCGCCCTTGGAACCGCACGACCTGCCCAAGGACGCGACGCACCGGCTCGAGGAGCTGGAGCACGGCCTGTTCACCTCCGACCTCTCGGTGAACGAGTTCCTGCTGGTCAAGGAGGCCGGCTTCCACCCGCTCGGCTTCGTGATGGGCTCGTCGATCTACCACATCGGGATCCAGACCCGTAAGTGGGGCGAGAGCCAGGAGCTGTCCAAACTGACCGAGGCCATGTACACCGCACGCGAGCTGGCCATGACGCGCATGGAGGAGGAGGCCGAAGAGCTCGGCGCCGACGGCGTGGTCGGGGTCCGCCTCGACGTCAACTACTACGAGTGGGGCAACGACTCGGCCGAGTTCATCGCCTTCGGCACCGCCGTCAAGGCGGAGGACGGGACCTCGTACCGCAACCCGCTGGGCAAGCCGTTCACGTCCGACCTGTCCGGCCAGGACTTCTGGACCCTCATGCAGACCGGGCACGTCCCCCAGGGCCTCGTGATGGGCACCTGCGTCTTCCACATCGCGCACCGCAAGCTGACCCAGGCGCTGGGCTCCATGGGCCAGAACGTGGAGCTGCCCAACTTCACCCAGGCTCTGTACGAAGCCCGCGAGCTGGCCATGACGCGCATGCAGGACGAGGCCGGTCTCCTCAACGCCAGCGGCATCGTGGGCGTCCGCCTGGAGGAGAAGTCCCATCAGTGGGGCTCGCACACCATTGAGTTCCTGGCGCTGGGCACGGCGGTGACCAAGCGGAGCGGCGAGTTCACGTTGCCCAAGCCCATCACCATCATTTCGCTCGACAACTGATGACCGACACGGCGGCACCCGGGACCGGCGGGGACTTGCCCGAGGCGGCTCTCCGCCGTCTGCAGTCGAGCGCGTTCTCCTCCGGTCTGAGCGTGCCCGATTTCGCCGCCTGCCTCGAGTTGGGCCTGGAGCCGGTGGCACTGGTGCAGGGCTTCTGCGTCATGCAGTGGGGCTGGTACGGCCCGGGATCGGGCTACACCCGTGGCATGTCGCCCTACGCCGGCGCCCAAGGGGCCGGCGGCTACTCGGAGACCTACCGCTGCCCGCACGGCTACGTGTCGGCCGAGCACCGCAGCTGGGGCCAGAACCTGGAGCAGCCCTGGGTCGAGAACGCGTGGGCGAGCGGCTACATGACGGCTTACCGGCGCATGCTCGAGGAGGCGCGCACCCACGAGGCTCACGGTGTGATCGGCGTGGTGGACCGTGTCTCCAACGTGGCCGACTCGGGGACGACCGAGTTCCACTTCCTCGGCACCGCCATCACCGTGGAGGGCGGCCCGCCGCCGGCCGGCGGCGCGCCCTGGAGCACCTACCTGGCCGGCCAGCGGCTGACCAAGTCGATTGAGGCCGGCTTCATGCCGGTCTCGGTGGTGGCCGCACTGGCTTCGGTGCGGGTCTGGGCCTACTGCATCACCGAGTACCTCATGGAGGGCTCCATGGGCTGGGGCGCCTCCATGGGGCCGCAGCTGGTGGAGCAGGTGAGCCGGGCCCACATGGCGGCGCGCCAACTGGCCCGCAAGCACGTGCGCCAGCAGCTGGCCGGCGACGAGCTGCACGGGGCACGCATCGACGTCGTGGGCCGCGAGCTGGCCCAGGGCGACGAGGTCATCGACTGCACGCTGCGGGGCAACCGGGTGCGCCGCTTCAAGGACTACGACCCCATGCCCTTGCCCCGGCCGACGGTGCGGCTCGGATGAGCGCGGAGACCGACCCCGTCCCGCCCGCCGTCGGCACGGCCCTCGACGTGCGGGCCGAAATGCTGAAGGGCGCGCGGACGCTGGCCACCGCCCCGCCCCCGTCACAGGAGCGCGGCATCACGTCGGACCTGTCGGTGGACGAGGCCCTGCTGCTGCACGCGGGGGGGTGGGAGCCGCTCGACCTGGTGGCAGGCGTGGCCGTCGTCTCGG
>DATNLP010000063.1:0-18831 GCA_035602795.1 Acidimicrobiales bacterium
GCTGGCCAGGTGACGCTCGATCTCGTCGGCGGTGGCGATACCGGCCGCAAGCAGCTGGTCACGGATCAGGTTGATCGTCGCCACCTCGAGGTAGTTGCAGGCCGGGTGGGCGACCGGGAAGGCGGCGTCCGCCATGACGCCGACCAGGCCGGCCTGGCGCAGGCGGCGGGGCAGGGAGCGGCCGTAGGCCAGGTCGACGCCCCGCTCGGCCAGGAGGGTGCGAAAGCCCCGCCGCAGACGGTTGGCCAGGACCTGCTCGGGCCCGGTCTCCTCGAGGCAGCTCAGCGGTTGGAGAGCGGGATCGGCATCCTCGACCAGAAGGATCCCGCCGGGGCGCAGGGCGGCCACCATGTTGGCCAGAGCCCGGTCGCGCTCGGGCACGTGGACGAGGACGAGGCGGGCGTGCACCAGGTCGAAGGGGCCGCCTGGGGGAGGATCGAGGGCCACGTCGTGGACGCGCACCTCGACGCTGGCCGCGGTCACCGACGAGGCCCAGGCGATGTCGATGTCGGTGGCCAGGACGTGGCCAGCCGGGCCCACGCGCTCGGCCAGGTGGCCCGCGACGGAGGTGCCGCCGGCGCCGACCTCCCAGCAGCGCCAGCCGGGAGCGAGGCCCAGGCCGTCGAGGTGGCGGAAGGTGGACGGGTCGAACAGGGCGGCAAAGGCCTCGAAGCGGTCCATGGCCTCGGGGGCGTCGTTGCCCAGCAGGTAGCCCCCCGCCGGGGTGGAGGCACCACCGGTCACGTCGAGGAGGGCTCGGGGGCGGGGTCCGGGGCCGGCTCAGGGGCGGCCGCCGGTACGGGCCCGGCGGGCGGAGGCGGCGGGCTGACCCGAGGCAGGCCCAGGTCATGTGAGGTCCCGGCGTAGCGGTCGAGGACGGCGGACACCTCGGCCCGTCCCTCCTCGATGAGGGCGGCGGTGCCCGAGAAGTCGCGGTACTGGCCCGAGGGCTCGCCGCCGCCACTGAAGACGATCACCTCGATACCCGGGAGGAGGGAGGCCAGCTCGCGCACGAAGCGGGCGTGGATGGCGACGAAGAAGGCGGTCAGCGCGGCCTCGGCCGGGCGGGTGGGGGGTCTGGGGTGGTAGTGCAGCGGCCCGCACAACAGGACGTAGATGCGGTCGCAGCCCGCAGCGATGGCGCGGCTGATGGGGACGTTGTTGACCACGCCGCCGTCGACCAGCAGGTCGCCGTCGATGGTGACGGCCGGGAAGATGGAGGGGATGGCCGAGGAGGCGAGGATGGCCTCGACGGCGGGGCCGTGTCCGATCCAGCGCTCGCGCCCGTCGGTGAGGGAGGTCGTCACCACCTCGATCGGGATGGTGGCGTCCTCGAGGTTCTCGTAGTCGATGCCCGACTCGATGATGGCGCGCACGCCGGTGTTGGCGTGCACGGCGGCGCGCTTCTGCAGGAAGGCCCAGGGCCCGTCGAACGTGCCGCGGGGGAAGATGTCGGTGCCCCTGACGGCGCGCCAGATGTCGGCCATGCGCTCGACGTTCTCGAGCGTCGGGTTGCCGGCGTAGGAGGCGCCGTTGATGGCGCCGACCGAGGCGCCGTAGACGCGATCGGCCCGGATGCCGCGGCGTATGAGCCCATCGAGCATGCCGACCTGCACGGCGCCGCGGCTGCCGCCGCCGGCGAGGACGAAGGCCGTGCGGGGCGGCAGGTCGTCGTGGTCGGCCTCGCCGTGGCGGCGCTCCCGACGGCGCTGCAGGCGGGCGCGCAGGCGCCCGGCCAGGGTGGGCGGGGCGGGGGCCGGGGTGGTGCCGCCGGCGTGGGTGTCGGTGTCGGTGCGGGGGCCGGCGCTCGGGGCGGGGTCGGTCATGGCGCTCGGGGCGGGGCCGGTGGCGTGTCCTGGACCGGCGGGTGGGCCTGTTGCGCCAGCATGGCGGTCTCCTGTCGCTTGCGCCACGCCTTCCACCCGGTCATGTCGTGGCGCACCGCCCAGACCACGATGATCACGGCCAGCACGACCATGGCCACGACGAAGATGCCGAAGACGACATAAAAGGCGGCGTCGGTGGCCAGCATCACTCGTCAGGGTAGAGGAGGTGTCACACCTCGTGGGCACACTCGCCCGATGGTCCTCGTCGCCCCCCGCCCCATCGTGCGGCACGCGCCGCGCGGTGCAGGTGCGGGGGCCGGAGGTGAGGTCCTGGCGCTGCTGCGGGACGGCGGTGGGACGCGACCGCGCTTCGACCCGGGGCTGGCCGGCGGCCTGACGGCCTGGCTCGAGGACGCGGCGTTCGAGGCGGTTGCGGCCCGGGGCGACGGCGCGGGGCCCCTCGTCCTCGGGCCTCGCCGGCTGCTCGGTTCGACGGGCGGGCCAGGCGGTCCGAGCGAGGGGGACGACGGAATGCCGTCGGACGAGCTCGTCCTGTCACGGGTGGTGCACGCGCTGTTCCGCCAGCTGGTCGACGTGGGGACGCTCGACGACCCGCTGGACGACGGCCTCGAGGCGCTGCGCGCCGAAGGGGAGCAGTCGGGTGAGGTCGTGCGCCACATCGAGGCGCTGACCGGACCGGCGCGGGCCGCGTTGAGTGATGCGGTATCGCTGCACGCGGAACATCTGCTGGCGTTGGTGCCACGACTCGCCTCAGGGTGGCTCCCGCGCACCGACGACCGGGTGTCGGTGCCCCTGGCGGGTGGGCGCATCGTCCTGCAGGGTGTCTTCGACCTCCTGATCGGCGTGCCGGCCGCTGGCCAGGCGTCGCTGTGCGCCATGGCCGTGTCCACCGGGGGACCCTGGCCGAAGGAGCGTCGGTCGCTCCACTATCTCGCCCTCCTCGAGACCCTGCGCAGCGGGGCGCCGCCCTTCCGGCTGGCCCTCTTGGAATCGGCGTCGGGGCGCTACGGCGTGGAGGACGTGCGCGAGGAGCACTTGGTGGCCATGGCCTCCCACGTGGCCGCCTGGCTCGGCGGTGGCGGTGGCCGTGAGAGTCGCGGTGCGAGTGGCTGAGACGCTGACCGAGGTCCTGCTGGCGCCGGCGCGTCCGGTGGACGAGGTGGCGTGGAGCAGCGCGCTGACCGAGGCGCGCCGGGTGCTGGCCCGGGTGGCCGTGCGCAGGAGCGGCGCGGGGACCTTCCGCGTCACCGACCACCAGCTCAGGGTGGCGTTGAGCCACGGCGGCGGTCCGGCGGAGGAAGAGCCCTTCGCCTGGTCGGCCCGCACGGCCCGGCGGTCGCTCGGGTTGGCGGCGGTGCGCGCGCTGGCGGTGGGCGTGGCGCGCTCGCCGGCCGACGCCGTGCGCGCCCGCGTGGCGGAGTCGTCGGAGCTGGTCCGTGACGGCAATCCGGCCGTGTCAGGCCTGGACCGCTGGCTGGCCGGGCTGGCGCCGGCGGGGCGAGCGGCGGTGGGCGCCGCGGCCGTGACCTGGTCCACCCGGCTGTGGTGCGCGCTGGACTGGGACGCCTTCGCAGTGGCGCCCGTGATCGGACGGGACCGCTGGTGGGACAGCCCCGACTCGGCGCTGCTGGCGCTGCGGGGCCGGGCCGAGGTGCGCAGCGACGCCGGGAATCTGGTCGTGTTGTCGGGCCCCCGGCGTGACTCGGTGCGGGCGGAGCTTGCCCTCGTCACGCTCGTCGAGGCCCTGCGGCCCGGTCACGGGGGTGTGCCGGGCCGTGTGGTGGGGTGGTGGCCCGACTCGGGCCGAGTGGTCCGGGTCGAGGCCGAGCCCGCGTTGCTCACGCTGGGGGCCGAGGCGGTATCGCTCGTGGTGGCGGGTACCGGCACGCCGGCCCGCGCCGCCGCCTGAGAGGAGCCCAACCTCGCCTATCGTTGGCTCCCCCATGAGCAGGCGCGAAGACATCAGGAACGTGGCCATCGTGGCCCACGTCGACCACGGCAAGACGACGCTGGTCGACGCGCTGCTCCGCCAGACCGGGGCCTTCGGGGCCCACCAGGAGCTGACCGACCGGGTGATGGACTCCGGCGACCTGGAGCGGGAGAAGGGCATCACCATCCTGGCCAAGAACACGGCCGTGCGTTGGGGCGGGGTGAAGCTCAACATCGTGGACACGCCCGGGCACGCCGACTTCGGCGGTGAGGTCGAGCGCGGGTTGACCATGGTCGACGGGGTGCTGCTGCTGGTCGACGCGTCGGAGGGCCCCCTGCCCCAGACGCGCTTCGTGCTGCGCAAGACCCTCGAGGCCCGCCTGCCCGTGGTGCTGGTGGTGAACAAGGTCGACCGGGCGGACGCCCGCATCGCCGAGGTGGTGCACCAGGTCGAGGAGCTCTTCTTGGACCTCGACGCGGACGAGCACCAGATCGACTTCCCCATCCTCTACGCCAACGCCAGGGCGGGCTGGGTGAGCGAGAAGCCGGGCGTGGAGGGTCTCAACGTCGAGCCGCTGTTCCGCACCATCATCGAGCACGTGCCGCCGCCGTCCTACGAGGAGTCGGCGCCCCTGCAGGCCCTGGTGTGCAACCTCTCCGCCTCGCCCTACGTCGGGCGGCTGGCCATCTGCCGGGTGCACAACGGGACGCTGGTCAAGGGGGGGATGATCGGGTGGTGCCGGCTGGACGGCACGGTGGAGAAGGCCAGGGTGACCGAGCTCTACGTCACCGAGGCGCTCGAGCAGGTGCCGGCGGAGTCGGCCGGACCGGGCGAGATCGTGTCGGTGGCAGGTCTGGCCGAGGTGACGATCGGCGAGACGCTGGCGGACGCGGAGGTGCCGGTGCCGCTGCCCGCCATCACCGTGGACGAACCCAGCCTGGCCATGACGATCGGCATCAACACCTCGCCGCTGGCCGGCGCCGACGGCACGAAGCTGACGGCACGGCTGGTGAAGGCGCGGCTCGACGCCGAGCTGGTCGGCAACGTGGCCATCCGGGTCGGGCCGACCGAGCGCCCCGACAGGTGGGAGGTGCTGGGGCGCGGCGAGCTGCAGCTGGCAGTGCTGGTCGAGACCATGCGACGCGAGGGCTTCGAGTTGACGGTGGGCAAGCCGCAGGTGGTCACCCGGGAGATCGACGGCAGGGTGCACGAGCCGGTGGAGCGGGTGAGCGTCGACGTGCCCGAGGACTATCTCGGCGTCGTCACCCAACTGCTGGCGCTGCGCAAGGGCACGATGATGGAGATGGTCAACCACGGCACGGGCTGGGTGCGCCTCGACTACCGGGTGCCGGCCCGGGGGCTGATCGGCTTCCGCACCGAGTTCCTGACCGAGACGCGGGGGACCGGAATTCTGCACCACGTCTTCGACGGCTGGGCGCCGTGGCACGGCGAGCTGCGGACGCGTCGCAACGGGTCGATGGTGGCCGACCGGCGGGGGATGACGACGAGCTTCGCGCTGATGAACCTGCAGGAGCGGGGCACGCTGATCGTGGGACCGGCCGAGGAGGTCTACGAAGGGATGATCGTCGGCGAGAACGCGCGGGCCGAGGAGATGGACGTCAACCCGACCAAGGAGAAGAAGCTGACCAACATGCGCTCGTCGACGGCGGAGGAGTTCGAGCGGCTTACGCCGGCGCTGTCGTTCTCGCTGGAGCACGCGCTGGAGTTCATCGCCGAGGACGAGTGCGTCGAGGTGACGCCGAAGGTGGTGCGGTTGCGCAAGGTGGTATTGGACCAGGCCACGCGGGGGCGCCAGCGATCCCGGGCCCGCGATGCAGCCACCCGGGAGGTGGCGGGGAAGGGCTAGAGGAGGTGGTGCCGGTGCCGGAGGCGTTGGGAGGGGCACGGAACGAGGGGTTCGACCACATGACGGTGGTGGTCGACGACCTCGAGGAGGCACGTCGGTTCTTCGGGCTGCTGGGCTTCGTCGAGCGGGTGGCCGTGGTGGTCTCGGGCGCAGAGATGGGCCGCTACATGGGCATCGCCGACTGGGAGGCGGACCACGTGACGCTGGAGCTGCAAGGTTCGCCGGTCCCGGTCCACCAGGAGGTGCAGCTGCTGCGGTTCCACCGTCCGGCGGCGGAGAAGGACGCCGGGGCGGGGTCGCTGGACCGGACGGGGTTCAACCACGTCTGCTTCAGGGTGTCGGACATCGACGGGATGCTGGCGCACCTGGCGGCCAACGGCGTGGTGCCGCGCAACGAGGTCATGGACTTCCACGACCGGCGGCTCGTGTTCCTCGACGGGCCGGGCGTCGTCGTCGAGCTGGCGGAGTGGGTGACGGGGTAGGCCTGACGAGGCACGCGGAGCCGGTGTTCGCCCGCTAGCAGCGGTTAACTGTCGTCCCGAAGCGGCGACCTGAGAACCGAAGTCCCGCCTAGGCAGCGTGGCCCATTCCGTCATCCGGAGCGCCACCTACGGTTTTACGCGACGCCTCGCGCTCGAGGTGGGCCTTGTGAGCGAGCTTGATGACGTCCTCTGACACCGATCGCTTGTTGCCTTCATGTGCTGGATGGTGCGCCGGGCAAGCAAGATAAGGAGTTCCTTCGACCGGCCTCCCAAGTCGGAGACATCCTTTGACGTGGCAGTTGTGGTGCCGGTAGACGGTGACGATGCTGCCAAGAATGAGAAAATCGGGAATCGCTCCACCAAAACCAGACCAGAACCCATACCAGGTTCCCGACTCGGCATCCGCGCCCGTGTAGTGCAGGAACCAATGCGCGGAATCAGCCCAAAAGAGAATGACAAGTACGGCGCAGCCGACAATGACGAGCAGCAACCCGGCGAAGAGTCCTCGTTTCATGTTTTCACTCCCGATCTGTCGTTTGAGCTTTACTCAAGAAGTTCTTGGATACCCGACTGACGAGGCTCAGGGAGCTGGTTCAAGCGGCTCGTTCGCAGCATTCCCCGGTCCTGCCTTCGCATCCACCTCCGCGGGCGTGGCGCCGAGCCGACGTTCGACGTCGGCCAACCGGTCGCTGATCACCGACAGCTGCTGGCCCAGGTCAGCGTGACCCTTCTTGAACTCTTCCTTGTTGGCGTCAGTGTGTTCTTTGATGAACACAGACGCAACAGTGGCGGTGAGCACACCGATGAGGCCGATCCCGACCAGCATCAAGACAACCGCCACAATGCGGCCACCTTCGGTGACGGGGTACCGGTCCCCGTAGCCCACTGTGGTCACGGTGACGATGGCCCACCACAGGGCGTCGGGGTAATCGTGGATGTTGCTGGCTTTGGCCTTCTCCTCGAAGAGGAGCACGAGCCAGGCCCCAAGGAAGATCGTTGCGACAACGGCGATGAGCACCCGGAAGAGGCTGTGGTGCCTCAGGATGGCCTCCACTCGCAGCTCCCCCTCACGCACGAGGAGGCTCATCTTCTCGATTCCTACGATGTGCCAGCCCTGGAGAACGGGCACTGCCACAGTGGCCGGCTCTACCCACCGCCGTTTGACATAGCCGCGCGTGTCAGGGGTGACTACCAGGCGCACGATGTACTCGACCAGCACGATGACCCAGAGCACGAAGAGGCTGCCGACCACGAGCGTTGAGGCGGATCCGTTGACGTCCGTGCTAAGAACCACGATGGCGAGGACGAGCCAGGCGACCCCTAGGAGGGCCATCGGGTACTTCGTGACCTGCTCGATTCGGTCGACGAGATCATGGCGCCCACCCGACGGCTTCGCCCCGGCAATCACCTGACGCCGCCGTTCCTCTCGGCGCTCCTTCTCTTCGAGGCGGTCTTGCTCCAGCCTTTCCAAGCGCTGAATGCGTTGGATGGAGGCCGGTGTCTGCGCTGGCGTGGTGGCTGTCGAAGTACTCAGATCGGTGGAGTCACCCACAACACGAAGAAACTAGTGCGTGGGCCTCGCACCGACTGATCATTCAGCCATCGCCCACACCCCATCGTTCCGGGATCCGGTTGACAATCGGTCAGGAATGGATCGGAGAATCGCTGCGTCCGTAGCCGGGTTGGCCGCGTAGCTCGGAGCCTTCTTGAGCCTCACGACCGGTGCTACCCATCGGCACTGTGGCAAGCGGGCGGGTGATGGTCCGACCAGAAGTGCGGACCGGACATGTCCCGCTAGACCCGCTCATTTCCGAAGACCCTTTAGGCCCGAGAGATATGGGGCGCAGCCCCATATCTCTGCGGCCGGGCTCGGATTGGCAATGGGGCGTTCACGTTCGGACAAGTTGGTGGCACAGTGCAGCCGTGCGGGCGGATGCGGTCCCGGGCAGCGACGCCGCCCGGGAAGTCTTGGGCCAGTGGGTGACTTGTAACGAGGCACACCAGCTGGAAAATTGAGCGGACTCCGCTATGGCCGACCTCACAGCAACGGAGAACGAGCCGGCAAGGGGGCCGACCGAGGAACTGCCGGCCGCCATCGTCCCTTCCGATCCACTGGGGCCAAGGCGGGTGGGCCAGCGGCGGCTCAGGCTGTCGCGCCGGTCTCGTCTCGTCGGCGGCGTGCTGGTGGTCACGGCAGTCCTCGTGGCGGTCGGCCTGCTGGTGGCCGACCAAGTCGACCAGCGGCAGCAGTTCGACCGGACCCAGGCGTCCTTACACCTGACCCGCCAGTACGTGGCCAGCGTCTCGGGACAGCTGTCGGCCGTGCGGCGGCAGCTCCACCTCGTCTCGACCCAGGTCGGCAACGACACCACGGCGGTCGCGCAGGACGCCTCGGAGCTCAAAGGCGCGCAGAGCGCGCTCACGGCGGCCGAGGCCCACGTGACACAACAGGTCTCACTCATCGGCTCGCTCCAGACCTGCCTCGGAGGTGTGGAGCGCGCGCTCAACGCCCTGGCGGTGGGGAAGATCGGCCGGGCTGCCTCGGCGCTCGACGCGGTGTCGTCGGGCTGCTCTGCAGCGGCGGCGGCCAGTGGCTAAGCACGGGCCGGGCCGTCCGATCCGCCGGTGGGCGGTGACAGGGGCAGTGCTGTTGACGGCCGGCCTCGTGACCGCGGCCGCCTGGACCGACGTCGATGCCCGGACCCAGAGCAGGAACGAGTCGGCCGCGCTCTCGGCCGCCGACGCCCACCTGGCCAGACTCCGGCATGACGTGGACGTCGCCACGTACGAGACGGCGGTCACCACCTCCAAGCGCAACGCGCTGGAGTCGTCGATCACGTCCCTGCTCGGGGAGCTGGCGTCGACTAACGCGTCGCTCAACACGACCAACACCGAGGCCGACGCCGACGACGCGAACATCAGCACGCTGCACATCTGCTTGGGTGGGGTGCAGAATGCCCTCCAGGCTGTCAACGGGAAGGACAACGCGCAGGCGGCCAAGGATGTTTCCGCCGTATCGGGGCCGTGCACCGAGCTGGCCGGCGGCGCCAGCCACGGGCTGGCGTACCCCTTCGACTTCCCCGATCCCGACGTCATTGAGGTGGGAGACACTTACTACGCCTACGCCACCAACAGCGTCGCGGGGAACATCCAGATCGCCGAGTCGAGCGACCTGACTCAGTGGGCGGCGGTGGGCAACGCGCTTCCCGGGCTGCCCGCGTGGGCGGCTCCGCACTACACGTGGGCCCCGGCCGTGGCCGACATCGCCGGGACCTTCGTCCTGTACTACGCGGCCGACCTGAGGGGCAGAGGCGTCGAGTGCATCTCGGTGGCGACGTCGAGCCAGCCCCTAGGGCCTTTCATCGACCACACGACCGCCCCGCTCGAGTGCCAGCCGTCGCTGGGCGGCTCAATCGACCCGTCGTCCTTCGTCGCGGCCGACGGCACTCCCTACCTGCAGTGGAAGTCAGGTGGACCGGGAACGTCGAAGATCTGGTCCGAGCCGCTCGATCCGGCGGGCACCGCCGTCGTGGCCGGCACCACCCCCACCCTCTTGCTCGTGCCCGACCAGGTGTGGCAAGCGGGGACGGTCGAGGCGCCGGACCTGGTGGCCGCCGACGGGCGCGACCTTCTCTTCTTCTCGGGCAACAACTGGGACAGCGCCGGCTACGCGGTCGGCGTGGCGTCGTGCACGGGACCGCTGGGGCCCTGCGCCGGCATCACGGTGGGTCCCATCCTCTCAAGCGGCCCCGGCGTCGCCGGCCCAGGTGGCGAATCCGTCTTCACGGACACCTCGGGCGCCTCGTGGATCGCGTTCGACGCCTGGGTACCCGGAGCCGTCGGCTTCCCCGACAGCCGCTGCCTCTACCTGCGCCGGATCAACCTCTCGGCTCGGGTCCCCGTTGTGGGCGCCCCGGCTTAGGGCGAAGAGGGCTCCGGTCGGTTAGGGCCGCCGATACGCCCGAGGCCCCACGCCTAGCATGGACGCCCGGAGGGATGGCAGAGCGGACGAATGCACAGCTCTTGAAAAGCTGCGAGGCGCGAGCCTCCGTGGGTTCGAATCCCACTCCCTCCGCCCTCTGATCACGTCGGCTACGTCGATGGCATAGTGCAGCCTTGCGCGAGGCGATGGAAGTCCAGTGCCGGTCCACGTGGGACCGACGACTTGCACGCTTTCGGCGGGATGAGCCTCGACCGGACGGGTCTTAGCCGGCCTTCAACGACGCGGTCTGCACGGGCGGTGGACTCCCAGTCGTCGTCGGAGCCGAACCCTGCTGTTGAGCCATGATCGCCGCCTCTACCACTTGGAGGTCGGAGGGGTCGATGGCCAACGGGCCTCCGGCCACCGGCACCTGCCAGACATGAGTCATGAACGGCGTGGTTGGATCGGCACTAGACCCGGGATTACACGGCTGCAGTCCATCGATCACGTGCGTGACGTCACTCGAACACAGGTTGGTGTGCGCATGCCACTGCACGAGGCAACCGTAGGGCGTCGGCCCGTTCCCACCACCGGGCATCAGGAACATCGCCGCCACGAGCACCGGACCGTACGGGGTGGTGGCATAGACAAGGGAATCCACCTTGTTGGGATTCATGATGTCCTGCCGGTTCATGTACCGGAAGTTCAGGTAGTGCACGACCGGATAATTGGTGGTTGTGATCGGGACGTAGCCGTCTGCGACTGCCACACTGAGATCCTTGTACTTTGAGACCGCGGTTGACACAGCCTGCACGTACTCGGTCGCTCCCAGAACCTGTTGCGCAGTCGGATCGGCGGTGCAATTCGGAGTTTGCATCTCGTGGCCCTTGTCCTGCTCATCACTGGATACGACGAGCTCGTTCACTTCGGCTGGCGGCAACGCCGGCCCGGTGTACTTCCAATTAGAGTCCGTGACATTCAGGCCCGCCATGGCCGACATGTTCATGGAATGCTTCGCCCCGCCTCGAGGGTCCGCCGCGGATGCTGAGCCCGACATCGACATGCCGGGCATGGAGTTGGCGGATCCCGTCGAGCTCCCGATTGCGCTGACCGATGAAGAGGATGGGTGTGTAGAGCCAGAGGCCGAGATCACGACCTCGGTGCCGGCCGGTGTGACCGCGACGGCCAACGGCACCAGAGCGAGCACCAACACACCCAGAACGGCTCCCACCGGGTATTGGGACATGAGCCGGGCCGCCACCGTGGGCTCGCTGGCTTGTGCGGGCACCAGCGGCAGAATGGAGAGCCCGATGAGCGCAATGATCGGCCCGTTGGCCGGGTCCGTTCCGCCGAATGTGAGGAGTTCGCCCAGTCCTTGTCCGGTGACCCAGTAGCCCAAGGCGAGGGCAATGCCCAGAAAGATGAAGACCTCGATTCGGTTCGACACCAGTGGCCCGAGGGCAATGACGATTGAAGTTGCGGCCAGAAGCACTGCCACCCAGACGCCGGCGCCCGTGAAGGCGTGGCCGAAGGAGTTGAGCAAATGGGCGTACCAGCCCGGTTCCCCATTTGCAGTGGCAGACATCTGACTGGTCACCGCACTGCCGACGCGGTTGGCGGGGAACATCCATATGATCGCTTCGAAGATCCAGATGGCCGCCCAGACCAACAGAGCGCCCGTTCCGCCAAAGACACCACGGCCGGCAACCGAAGATTCCGCACCGACCCTGACCCGATTCGGATCGGCGTCTTCCCGCGGCCACAACATGGCGCCGAGAAGGACGTAGAAGCACACGGCACCGGGCGCTCCAGCCAGTGGTGACGTGTGTCCAGTCAGGACCATGCCGAACCCCTCGCCGAAGAGGTAGATGCCGCCACCCCAAATAAACGACGCCACCAGCGCGGGCTTGACCGTCCGTCTCGACAGCATGGCGGCGCCGATTGCAATCTCAATCAGTCCGAAGACGGCGACCCACATAGTCGCTTCATGCGACAAGAAATTCGCCATGTGATTGATGGCCGACGCGACCAGGGTCGGCTGAGCGATGGCCATCGGCCGGATCACCGTGTCGACGAAGGCCGGCTTAAAGAGCGCAGGCTGGAACTTCAGCAGTCCGTCAATGATCCAGATCAGACCCAGCACGACCTGCAATGAGCGCCGGGTCAGGTGGAGGCGCGCGGTGATCGAACGATTCGAGTCGGTGCGCAAATTCATGGTGCAACCCCCTTGGACAGCCCTGAAGTGGGCTGCCTCCGTACCCCAGGCTACCGGAGAGCCCGGCGGCCAGACAGGCGGCCCGTGAGGTGGGTGTTCACCCGTTTCACGTCAAACGCTCACTGTTTCGGGCCGCAGCGAGCTTGTTCGCTCGCTTCACCAGACCGATTGCGTCCAGTGACCGACACACATCGACGAACGCGTCGGTCGGACCCGCCCAGCGCAGATCATCGACCGACCGCAGGAGTGAAGGGTCGAGGCGCAACGTGGCCAGGTGCTTGAACAACAGCGCGTTGTCGTGGTCGTCCTGCAGCGTGGCGGCCAGCTTGGCGGAGCCGCGGACGGTCACCTCCCACGCACCGGGATCGGCCGGGATGTCCTCGATGTGGGCCCAGCGAGCCAGCACGGTGGAGGCGGACTTGGCCCCCCATCCGGAGAGCCCGGGAAACCCGTCGGCGCTGTCGCCCACCAGCGCCAGGTAATCCGGGATGGAGGACGGCAGGACGCCGAACTTGGCCACCACGCCGGCCTCATCGAGCACGAGGTCCTTGCGTCGGTCCAGCTGGACGACCCGCGTGGCGCGGACGCACTGGCCGAGGTCCTTGTCCGGTGTGCAGATGACGACCTGCTCGACCGCCGGGTCGTTGGCGGCGACGGCGGCGGCGCTGGCCAGCGCGTCGTCCGCCTCCTCGTCGACCATGGCCCAGACGACGACGCCGAGCGCTTCGAGCGCATCTTCAAGCGGCCAGAACTGCAACCGCAAGTCGGGATCGATGCCCTCGCCCGTCTTGTAGCCGGGCCACAGGTCGTTGCGGAACGACTCGATGATGTGATCGGTGGCGACACCGATGTGGGTGGCACCCTGCTCGAGGAGCTGCAGGACGGAGCCGACGACGCCCCGGGCCGCCGCCACCTCTTGGCCCACTGCAGTACGGTGAGGTGGGGCGCCGTAGTAGTGACGGAACAGCTCGTAAGTGCCGTCGACGAGATGGACCTTCACCGTGGCACCGACCTGTCAGGCGGCGGCCGGGAAGTAGGTCATGACGACCACGCCGTCGCCCATGGTGTCCACACCACCCAACGTCCACGCCGCCGCTTCGGTGAGGTCGCCGAACAAGCGCTTGCCGCTACCCAGGACGACGGGAAAGACCATCAACCGCAGCTCGTCGACCAAACGTCGTTCGACCAGCAATTGGACGAGGGCGGCGCTCCCTGCCACGAGGAGGTCTCCGGCGAGGCGAGCCTTGAGCTCCGAAACCGCGGAGCCGATGTCACCCTTGAGCACCGTGGTGTTGATCCAGGTGGCATCCTCGTCCCTCAGCGAGGCGGAGACGACGTACTTAGGCATGGAGTTCATCTTGGCGGCAAAGCCAACCGGGTCCTCCATTCCAGGCCAGGCCTTGGCGAAGCCCAGATAGGTGACTCGACCCAGGAGCAACGCCTCTGCTTGAAGCGTCTCGTCGAGCTTGAACCGGTCTCCCTCTGGCCCGCGGTTGAAACGGAAGGTCCACCCGGCATGCCTCGTGCCCTCGGCGCCGCCGGGGTCCTCCATGACGCCGTCGAGCGACACGAACTCGGACACCACGATCCTGCCCATGCTCTTCCTCCATCACTCGTTCCACGAAGGCGGGTCGGCCAACGCGGCGATGGCCTCGATCTCCACCAGCTGCTCCGCATAGTCCAAGACGCGGACCCCGAGGAGAGTAGCGGGGGGGTCGTGGTCACCGAACCGGCGTCGCACAACGTTCCATGCGGCCGCCAGGTCGGACCGCTCCCCGCTCGCCACGTACACCGTCGTCTTCACCACGTCGTGCAGGCTCGCTCCGGCGGCGCCCAGGGCCTGGACCAGATTGTCCATACTCTGCTCCGCTTGACCCGCGACATCACCCACATAGGAGGTGTTGCCCGTGTGGTCGATGGGACACGCTCCCGCGGTGAAAACGAGGCGGCGGCGGTCTCGCACCACGGCTGCGTCGGCGTACGGTGCCCCAGCGAAGAGCTCGGACGACCTGACCAGCTCCACCCGCGATGCATCGGACATGCCGGCAAAGCCTGTCACAGGCGAGCGGTAAACCGCTCCTGGGCACATCGGCAAAATCGAGGTCCGATTCCCGCCGGATGCTAGGCCGGCCCACTCGTAGGGTGGGAATACCCGCCCACCGCAGTGCGTTGCCACGAGTGAGGCGGGGCTGACACGTCCATACGCTCTGTCAGAGGGAGATTGATGCGCAGCAACCCCGACCACAGCGGCCTCATAGAGGTCGCACCCGGGAAGATCGCACCGGCGTGGCTGGTGCTCGGCATCGTCCTCGTCGGCCAGTTCATGGTGGTGCTCGATGCGTCCATCGTGAACGTCGCCCTGCCCTCCATCCAGCACGACCTGCGGTTCAGCCCTTCGGGCCTGCAGTGGATCGTGAACGCCTACACGTTGACCTTCGCTGGTTTCCTCCTACTGGGCGGCCGGGCGGCCGACCTTTTCGGCCGCCGCAAGGTGTTCCTCATCGGCCTCACGGTGTTCACGGCGTCAAGCCTTCTCGGCGGTTTGGCGCAGAACGAGACCTGGCTGGTCGGGGCCCGGGCGGTGCAGGGTCTGGGGGCCGCCATCCTCGCTCCCGCCACACTCACCATCCTGACGGCGAGCTTCGCCGAAGGACCGGCCCGGGCCAAGGCGCTCGGCGCCTGGAGCGCCGTCTCCTCCGCCGGCGCCTCGGCCGGCGCGCTGTTCGGAGGGATCCTGACCGAGTTCCTCAGCTGGCGCTGGATCCTCTTCGTGAACGTGCCCATCGGGGCGGTGGCGCTGGTGGCCGCGCTCCGCTACGTCCCCGAGTCGCGGGCCGACCTCCACCACCGGAACCTCGACCTGGGCGGCGCCATCACCGTCACCGCCGGTCTGGTCGCGATCGTCTTCGGCATCGTGCGGACCGAGACCTACTCCTGGGGCTCGGCGCAGGTGCTCATGCCCCTGGCGCTCGGCGTCGTCCTGATCGGAGTCTTCCTCTACCTCCAGGCCCGGGTGTCGAAGGCGCCGCTGGTGCCGCTCGACATCTTCCGCTCGCGCAACGTCGCGGGGGGTAACGCCGTGATGCTGCTGATGTTCGGCGCCCTCTTCGGATCGTGGTACTTCGAGACGCTCTACATGCAGCACGTGCTCGGATACAGCCCGCTGCGAGCCGGACTGGCGTTCCTCCCGCAGACGCTGCTCATCGCCGCTGGTGCACAGGTGACGTCTCGGCTGGTGCCGCGCTTCGGCCCGCGGCCGCTGATCCTGGTCGGCTCGCTGGTGGCCGCGGTCGGCGTGGGCTGGTTGACGCAGATCACACCGAGCTCAACCTTCATCGCCGACCTCCTCGGTCCCTACGTGCTCATCGGTCTTGGCATGGGTCTGACCGTCACCCCGATCGCCGTGGCCGGGACGGCGGGGGTCTCCCGCGAGCGGGCGGGACTCGCCTCAGGCCTCCTCAACACCTCGCGGACGGTCGGGGCATCCTTGGGCTTGGCCGTCTTGGCCACGCTGGCCGCCACCAAGACCACCTCGGTCCTCTCGGGCACCGCGCCGAGCCCCGCTCACTCCGCCGCCGCCCTGACCGACGGGTACGCCCTGGCGTTCGGGGTGGCTGCCGGCCTTCTGGTGGCCACGGCCGTCGTCGCGCTGGCCACGGTGCCGTCCCTGCGCGAGAGCGCCCCCGCCCCGCTGGGTGAACAAGTGCTGCCTCTCGAGTTGGACGAGGCGTTCGAGACGCCCTGAACGGCTGGGTGACGGGTACGCCCACTCTCGGCGTGGACGTCGATCAGGGTGACGACATGCTCGATCATGACCCGGGCATCCTGGAGTCCGTGCAGTAGTACCCGTTTTGCAGGTGCACCGGCGTAGTGGTCATCCAGTCCCCCCGGATCGTGGGATTCACTCGGCGCGCAACAGCAATGCCGTCGGTGTGTTTGCCGCGAGGCGTCCCGGGATGGCAGCAACGAGTACAGCGAGTACCAGTGCGCCGAGGCCAATCGCCGCGACAACGAGTCCGGGGACGGACGGAAGAGCCACGGCGTCGATCTGGTTGGCAAACACGTCCCACAGGGCACGGCCAACCACGATGCCGACGGGTACACCGACGACGGTCCCGATGCCGACGGCGACCGTGGCCTGCCAGGCGACGGTCGCGGCAAGCTGACGGCGCGTGAAACCGAGGCTCTTGAACAGGGCCAGATCGCGTCGCCGCCGGCGAACCGAAGCGACGAGTGTGAGACAGAGGGCGATGGTCGCGCCGGCGGCGAGGCCGAGACCGAGGATGGCCGGGATGGTGCCCATCGACCGGTAGTTGATGATCTCCGCCGGGCGCTGCACCGAAAGGACGCTGACCCCGTAATTTTCGGGCAGGGTCAGCTTGACCGCGATCTTCCGGAGGCTCGCCAGTCCCGCCGCATCGTTGCTGTTGCCCTTGAGTCGAACCAGAATGGCGCTCGGACCCGCGGGGGTCACCTCGTTCGGGTTCGATGCGATGTTCGGGATGAGGGCGGCGGGCACCAGTGCGCCTGTCCCCATCGTCGTGTGCGTGCCGCCGATCTGGATTCCTACCGTCGGCATGGTCGCCGTGCCGACGATCACCAGCCGGTGGGTGGTACCCGACGGGATGCGGACGTTCACCACGTCCCCGATCCGCTCGTGGATCGACCTCAGCGTCGCCCCTCCGAGCACGATCTCACCCGATGCGTCGAGGGCATGCCCCGACAGCGTGAGGGGCGTCACGGTGGCGCCAGGGCGTTGGCCCAGCACGGGGACCAGGGCGCCGTTGACGACCGCCTGCCCGCCGAACACCATCGAGGACCAGGCCCCCACAGCGGGGTCGCGATCGAGCAATCTGGACGCCATCGCTCCGGGCACGGGCGCGATGCCACCGCCGCCCGTCAGCTCGTAGTCCCAGTTCCATCCGTAAAGACCGGGGTGCGACACCAGCGAGTCCAGGCTGGCTCCGAAGGTGACCGTCGCCACCAGCACCACGACCGCGATCAGGGCGCCCACGACTGCAGAACGGACCGGCACCGAGCTCCGGCCTTGCCCAGGATCGACGGCAAAGCGAATTCCCTCCACTGCCGGCACCGGCAACCCCGCCGCGGCCGCCGTCCGCACCGAAGCCGGGACCCGGGCCGGCGCCAAGGCGTCGGCCGAGTGCCGATGCGGGGACTGCAGGATGGTCAAGACGGTCGCGGTGACGCAGAGCAAGACCACGAGGACGAGCCACCCCAAACCGAGCACAGTCCAGTCGAAAGCCACTCCGGGGAACGGGTAGACGGGTCGCACGATCCCGATGGGCGCCAGAGGCGACAGCGCCACCGCAACGGCGACCGCCACGGTCGACCCCGCCACCACTGCCACCACCAGGCCCAGGACGGTGTCGGCCACGATGGTGGCCGGGCCGGCACCCAGCGCGCGCAGGGTTCGCCGTTCGTCGGTGCCGAGACGGACCTGGCGGCCGATGGCTTGCGCGGCGATGAGGAGGGCCGCCAGCGCGGCGATGCCACCGAAGACCGCAAGGGCGATCGACTCTGGACGGATGGCGCTCTCGGCCTCGGGCAGGCTCGGCTGGACGCTGAAGAAAGGCGACGCCAGACCGTTAGCGGCCGCCAGCCGGTCGATCTCGCTCTCCACCCGGGGCACGTCGCGATTGCCGTGCGCAAGCTGGAGATACGTGGTGACGCTCGTTACGCAGCACGAGAGCAGCTGGCGGGTCACGGCCGGTGAATAAAGGAGGATGGCGGCGCCGGTGGCATCGAGCGAGTCGACGACGACCTGGTTGTTGACGTCCACCAAGCCGACGACTTTCATGTCAACCTTCACGTCGGGCTTCACCTTGAAGCCGGACGAGGTGCCATACCCAGGGAGGACGCTCTGGGCGTTCGTGTAGAACCCAATCGGGATGGTCTCCCCGACGTGGACGTGCAGGACCTGCGCCACGACGGGGGCAAGATCGATCTCATCGGGTCGGTCCGGGTCAGGCAGATGGCCCTCGACGGCCGTGGCCCTATCGACGTCGACGTATTCACCGTCGAGGCTGCCGAAGCTGTTCAAGGTGCTGAGCCCGAGGCTCTTGGCTTCGGCCGGAGCCCCACGCGGGTAGCCGTCGGCGTCCAGCACTTGGGCATTGAGGCTGTAGGCGTTGGCCAACCGTGTCACCCGGGGCAGGTGCGAGACGAGTTGCGCACCCGCCAGGCTGGCGCCCGCGCTATTGGGCTGCCCCTCCTGCCAGCCACCCGTCTCGAGGGCGAGGTTGGAGGGGTTCGTACTGGACAGATAGGTGGGGAACGCCGACTGGGTGCGCCGCGCTGCCGCCAGGGAACCCATGGCCACGCCGCCCAACAGGCCGACCAGGACCACGATGGTCAGATACCCGGCCCAGCGGCTGTGCAGCGTGGCCCGAAAGCGGTACGTGGCACAACCAGCTGTCGCCGTGGACCCACCCATCCTCCTCATTGTCCGGCAGCACCCCCCAGGTCAGAAGGGTGGTGCCCGGTGACCACCCCCTCGTGCCACCACGACCACCCACGAGGCGGCCGGCGGTTCAAGGTGGCGGTTCGA
>DATNLP010000069.1:0-2186 GCA_035602795.1 Acidimicrobiales bacterium
GTGGTCCTCGTACCAACGGTCGGCTTCCTCTTCGGTGTCCGCCGTCTCCGCCCGGAACATGTCGGCCACGTAGTTGAACATGAAGCGGGTGCCCTCGGAGTTGCGCAGCACCCCGCCGTCGCCGCGCACGCCCTCGGTCACGAGGATGCCGCGCACCGAGAGCGGCCACACCATGCCGGTCGGGGGGAACTGCACGCACTCCATGTCGATGACGTCGGCCCCGGCCCAGATGGCCATGGCATGGCCGTCACCGACCGACTCCCACGAGTTGGAGGTGTACTTCCACGCCTTACCGATCGAGCCCGTGGCGAGCACGAAGGCCTTGGCGGTGAATAGGACCATTTCGCCGGTCGGGCGCATGTAGCCGACGGCACCCGAAATGCGGCCCTCGGCGTCGGGCAACAGGCGCAGGATCTTGCACTCCATGAACACGTCGGTCCCCATGGAGACCACCTTCTGCTGCAGCGTGCGGATCAGCTCCAGCCCGGTGCGGTCGCCCACGTGGGCCAGACGGGCGTAGCGGTGGCCGCCGAAGTCGCGCTGGGTGATGCGGCCGTCCTTCGTGCGGTCGAACAGCGCCCCCCAGCGCTCGAGCTCGAAGACCCGGTCGGGCGCCTCCATGGCGTGGATCTGCGCCATGCGCCAGTTGTTCAGCATCTTGCCGCCGCGCATGGTGTCGCGGAAGTGGACCTGCCAGTTGTCCTCGGGCCAGACGTGGCCCATGGCGGCGGCCATGCCGCCCTCGGCCATGACGGTGTGCGCCTTGCCGAGCAGCGACTTGCAGACCACCGCCACCCGCAGGCCGCGCTCCTTGGCCTCGATGGCGGCCCGTAACCCGGAGCCACCGGCGCCGATGATGATGACGTCGTAGTCGTAGGTCTCGTAGTCGGCCATGTCCGTGGTCACCCGTCGCCTAGAAGTGGAAGCCGGGGTCGTGGATGGTCCCGCTGGCCACCAGGCGCACGTAGAGGTCGCACAGGGCCACGCCGAAGAGACTGATCCAGGCGAAGCGCATGTGGCGGGCGTTGAGCGGGGTGACGAACCTCCAGAGCTTGTAGCGGGTGGGGTGCTTGGCGAACGACTTGAGCCCGCCGCCGCAGAAGTGCCGGCAGGCGTGGCACGACAGCGAGTAGAGCCACAGGAACACGGCGTTGGCGCACAGCACCACGGTGCCGACGCTGATGCCGATGCCGATGCCGGGCTGGCGGAAGGCGAGGATGGCGTCGTAGGTGAGGATGCAGTTGAAGACGAGCAGGAGCCAGAAGAAGTAGCGGTGGATGTTCTGGAGGATCAGCGGGAAGCGCGTCTCACCGGTGTAGCTGCCGTGCGCGTCGGCGACGCCACAGGCGGGTGGCGACCACCAGAAGGAGCGGTAGTAGGCCTTGCGGTAGTAGTAGCAGGTGAGGCGGAAGCCGAGCGGGAAGATGAGGATAAGCAGCGCCGGCGAGTAGTTCCAGAAGGGCAGGGTGCCGAAGGTGTGGCTGCCCGGGACGCAGCTGTTGGCGATACAGGGGGAATAGAAGGGCGAGATCAGGTCGCGGTGCAGGCTGGGGCCGGCGTAGTAGTCCTTGCCGACGAAGGCGGCCCACGTCGAGTAGACGACGAAGGCGGTCAGCACCGCCACGGTGACCACCGGCTCCACCCACCAGAAGTCGTTGCGCAACGTGGGCTTGTCCGGCCCGCCCCTCGTCCCGATGGCGACCGGTGTGGCGGTCGCACTGTCGACCGTCGTCGTCACTCGCACCTCCTTCAGGCCTGGCACAGGCGCCGAGGCCGGGCAATCTTCAGACCACCCTCAGGTCCGGCGCAAGTTCTCGGTGCCGGGACAAGGGCGGTTGGCCTTGTTGCAACTTACGGCCGGCCCCATCGGCACGTCAAAGACATAATCAGCATGAAGATCAGAGCTATAAGCTCTGAATCGATGCAGCTACACCAGCTGGCCTACGCGCTGGCCGTGGCCGAGGAGGAGAGCTTCACCCGGGCGGCCGACCGACTGCACCTGGCCCAGCCTTCGCTTTCCAGGCAGGTGCGGCTGCTCGAGCACGAGCTGGGTGTCGTGCTGTTCAACCGGGGGCCGGGTCAGGGCAGGGTGACGTTGACGCCGGACGGGTCGGCGCTGCTGCCCTTCATGCAGCGGGTGTTGGCCGATGTGGAGGCCACCGGCGCCGAGGCGCGGGCGCTGTCGG
>DATNLP010000077.1:0-17069 GCA_035602795.1 Acidimicrobiales bacterium
TCTGGCAACGCATCGAGCAACTGGTCCCCGTAGCGCTCGGCGAGGCAGCCGGTCACCACCAGGCGGGCGCCGGCGTGGCGTAGATCGGCCAGCTCCAGCACGGTGTCGATCGACTCCTGGCGGGCCGCCTCGATGAACGCGCACGTGTTCACCACGACCAGGTCGGCGCTCGACGGGTCATCGGCGCGGTCGAAGCCCTGCGCGGTCAGGTAACCCTCGAGCTTGTCCGAGTCCACCTGGTTCTTCGGGCAACCCAGCGTCTGCAGCCAGTACAGGCCCACGACTTCCCACACACTCCTCGCACCAATCCGCTTCCCGCCGGAGCGACGGAGCGGAGCAGGCCCGCCGAGGCGGGCCGATTTCCGGACGCCGGACGGTGCCCGACCTCCCGAGCGGAGAGGGAGGGATTTGAACCCTCGGACCCGGTTACCCAGGTCAACTCATTAGCAGTGAGTCCGATTCGGCCGCTCTCGCACCTCTCCAGCAGGAGTTTCATCTGCTGACCAGGACCGATGTCCATGACCTGGCCGTTGTCGCCGACTGGCTCCGTACAGAAAGCCTACGTGAACCCTGGCCTGGCGTTTGGCGCGTGAGGTGTCGATCGGACGGGGCCCGGCCCCTTGTTGTGACGGGCTTCCCGCTCGACCAACTCGACGTCAACAGACACGGGCCGGCGTGGGATCGATCGTCCGCGCCAACCGGCGTCTCGGGAGCAACGACTGTCAGCTCGGTCCCCTCGGCCGATCACCTCGGAGCGGCGTGAGCGGCGCCTGCCTCAGGGGGTGAGGTTGGGAACGGGGAGTGTGGCCACTGTTCGTCCATGGCCCGCACGATCCGTAGACCTGCTGAGGTGACTCCGCCACCAGGCGACGTTGAGTGCGTAGCGGTCCAGACCAAGGTACCCAGCGTTGCGCCAGGCCAAGATCAGCGGCACTTCGAGGATCGCATAGGCCGGGTTGACGCCGGCAGATCCAGTGAACATGTAAATGACGTTGAGCGCGAGTCCGCACAGAGCGACGAGGCCCGTGAACAAGCCGATGATGAGTGCGATGCCGATGGCCAGCTCACCCAACGCGATCAGCTTGCCGATCCACGAAGCGTTGGGGATGACAAAGTTGTGGAGGAATCCGGCCCACCAGCCGTAACTGGCCCCGCCCTTGCTCGTGGCCGACCCCGCGACCCCGGCGGTGGCGAAGCCCTTGACCCCGGCTCCGCCTCCGTTCCAGAAAGCAGCCTTCTCGCTGCCCCAGATCTTCTGGTATCCGGCGTTGAGCCACCAGTAGCCCAGTACGACTCGCACGACGAGCCAGATGACGCTGGCGGACCGGGAGCGGTAGAGCCAGTCAGCGAAGCGCAGATTGCGTTCGTGCCCCGGCACCTTTCCGTCGTCGGTCCGCGGCTCGGGAAGGGTCTCGCGACGAGCGTGCACGTCCTTCGTGGACGTGGGAGGAGGACTGGACAGGACGTCATTCTCGGGTCCCACAGGGACCACCGATCTCCTCCCGGGAGCGAGAGGGCTATTGCTCGAGGTGAGCTGAGGTCCAGCATGCACCCGCACGGGCAACAAACGCAGCAACAGCGAACATCTCTCCAGCCTGCTGGCGGCGAGAAGATCCTGGGAAGGGGTCGCACGACCCGGCGTGAAGGCTTACGGCGCTTCGGACCGTGGTGCGGGTGCGCCCCGTCAGCCAGCGGCCCCGGGTCGTCCGGCTCCATGGTGTTGCTGAGGACTCGCCACCCAGGCGAAGGCCTCAGCGAGGCTCACAAGCGTCGTTGCGTTTGCCTTCGGGGCTAGTTCGATTACTCGTTTGGCTACCGCGATCCGTGCCTCGTCGTAGACGTCGCTGAAATCAGCCATGCAGAGTCCTCCCTTGAGCTGGATCCAGCCGAAGTCTCCCATTCGACAGGACGCGGGCGATCAGATGGCTATCTTCGCCCGAAAAGCACTCCCACGCCGGCTTTGCTGCGGTCACCGACACCTGCATCAAGGTTTGGAAGAATCGGAGACTCCTTTCGAACCGTTCCTACGAGGTCATCACCCTGGAAACAGACATACCCCCGTTGGGGGCTGCGCATGACGTGCCTCCCGGAAGTGCCCTTCCGTCCCGGCTCTCCGCCTTGCATCATCCGGTCGCCGTCGCGCTCGACCTTCCCGGACTGACCGGAACCATGGCGGAGGTCGAGATGGAGCTTGGCGCTCGCGCTGCTTTGGATGAGAACAGGTGCTGCGGCTACTTTCCGGCGCTCAAGGCCGTACCGGGGATCCACAGCGATCTGCCGGCGTGTCGTGCATTCGAGCATCGCTTGCCGTCAATAGTGCACTGCGGCGTCGAATATCGGTTCAACTTCATTCGACTGTCCCTGATTCAGCAGAGTGTCGACCCGGCCTTCCACCTCGACTCAGACGCGGCTACGGCTCTGAGCGGTGACGTCACGACACTCGGGCAACGACGAGTCGCACGACTGCTGCTGAATCTCAGTTTGCTGAGCGAGCGAGTGCTGCACTTCTTGGATGTCGACCCATGTTGTGTCGACCTGACATCTGACGGGTCATACGTCCGGGCGGCGGATCCACGCCGGCTCATGGAACGCTCCCTCACCGTGGTCATCCCAGCCCGGCGCGGTTCCCGCGTCGGCGGACTCCTTTTCGCGGCCAATGGAGTCCTGCACTCGGGTGTTGACGGTGCGGGCGGACACTTCGTGGCGGCCTACGGCACCGACGAAATGGATCTGACCGATTCGTCGGATTGCCCCGCGTAGAACGCTGCCAGGACACCGTCGCGCACCTTCCTCTGGGCCGCAGGTTGAAGGGTCTGCCCGAACATGCGTTGGCGCAGCTCTCCGGATTTACGCGTTCCGCGTCGTCCGTGTGCCAGCGCAAGGTTGTCAAATACCAGCAACTCTCCGGGCTGCAGATCGATGGAGATCTCCACGTCATTGATGCGAAGGCCGTGGCGAGCGAAAAACGCCACTTCGGCAAAGAGGCTGTCGAACTCCAATCCGCAGAGAAAACCAGGTTCTGCCTTCACGCTCGGGAGGAACGGCGAGCGCCAGGCCGTGGCGCCCTCGATTACGCGTGCGAGGCTTCCCTCGACGTAGCCCCGTTCATCGTCCCAGGCGCCATGCGTCCGGCCGTAGGTGGTCAGCCGCTCGACCAAATCACCAGGCGGCGGCCAGGAGCGCTGGCCCAGCAGCGCAACCAACGGCACCAACCGGGTGACTGCCTGGACACCCGTCACGTCGGCGGGGACGGAGAGGGCCGTATATCGCGCAACTTGTTGATCAATTTTCGGGACGAGTGGCAGTCCGAAGTCGAAGTGGAGCGTCTGGAAGTCCCGCGTCTCCCCGCTGTCGGGAGGCGCGACGACAAAGCTCCCGATGATCGACATTGGGCCAAAACCACTTCGAAGCCGACAGGCGTCGACGACAGCACTTGCGACCTCGTCCGCTTCGTGACTTGTTCGGAAAGGACCGGCGATCCGAACGAATCCGTAGAAGTCCAACTCCCGGCTTAGGCCGCGCAAGCTCCTCCTTGCGAGCGACACGCTCATGAGGATCCGAGGACCAGTATCAGCACGCCGAGCCCCAGACACAGGCCTAGCACAGTGATCGCGACGACAAATGACTTGTCCGGGCTGACGAACTCACCCCGATCGAGCGCGGCTTCAACGGCACGCCGGCGGACGAGGCCATAGGCGATAAAGAGGAGCCCGACGACGGCAAAGCCCGCACCGAGCACCGTGTAGGACCATCGAGGGCCCTTCGTGATTGCGGGGACGATTTTCGCCACGCCGATGCTGACCGCGAATGCAGTGAACCCCGTCCGATACCACGCGAGGTACGTTCGTTCGCTGGCGAGACGCGTGCGACGAAAAGCATCGTTCACCGAGGCGATCCTCTCAGATGGTTCTGCGTCAGCCATATGAAGTACCCCTTCCTTCAGCTGTTCTCTTTCAGCGGAGCGGGACGTCTTGACAACATGAGCTGGACCCTTCCAGAGGACCTCCGGGGTACCTGAAGGCGGACGAAATTACGCCCGGGTCACTCCATTGTCCCCGAACCCCGGGGGGCGCTGGTTCGGCGCCACCAGGCGTAGATTCTCCCGAGCCCGTACCACGCTGCGCTGAAGGCGCCCACGAAGAAGCCGACCGGCCAATTGAACTCGTAGGAACTGGCCAGAGCCGCCCAGACGGTGAGCAGCGCCAAGACGACCGATCCGGCGATGGCAATGCCCGGCCTGTCCGTGAAGCAGCGCGCGGCAGCCGGGGGTCCGATCATCAGCGTGAAGATCAAAAGAGCCCCGACGACCGGCACCGTCACCGTGGTGGCGCAGGCCAAAACCACGAGGAAGGCCATGTCCGTCCGATACGGCTGAATGCCCCTGGCCGTGGCAATCTCCGGGGCGATCGAATTGAGAACCAGCCGTCGGTAGAGAACGGCGATGGCGACAATGGACACCAGGCCCAAAATGGCCACCGGCACGATCTTGCTCGAGCTGACGCCCAGGATCTCGCCAAAGAGCAAGGAAAAGATTTGGGGCTCGTACTCCGTGCTCTGGCTCAAGAACGCAGCGCCAAGGGCCAGCATCATGACCAGAACGAGGGCGGTGACCACGTCAGCCCTCCCCCGTCGGCTCAGAGAGCCGATACCGAGAGCGGCGAGCAGTGAGAACACGCCCAGGCCGACGAGGGGGTTGATACCGATGAGGTTGGCACCGGCGGCGCCGGCAAAGGCGCCATTCGGTATGGCGTGGGCCGGAAAGGCCGATCCCCGGAGCACGACGAAGAAGCCGACCACCCCGGCGACGATCGCCACAATGGTGCCCACCTCCCACGCATTGACCATGAAACCCGAGAACATCAGACCGCTGCCCCAAGCGACGCGTCCTCGCGTCGCGGCGGAATCTCCCCCTGTGGCGGTCCACCCCCAGCGCGACGGCCGGAGAGTTGGCGGGCGAAGGGCAGGCCGGATGCGAGATACAGAAGGAACACGATCGCCACGATGAAGAAGCTGACGGGGAGTCCCTGACTGGAGGGGTCCCACGACACGCTGTCGTATGCCAAGAGGATGCCGAGCCACGTGGTCAGGACTCCGAGGAAGCAGGCGACCGCCACCGCGGTGCGCAGGCTCCGGGTGATGCGCAGGGCGGTTGCTGCTGGTCCGATGAGCAGCGCCGTCGAGAGGATGGACCCGATGGCGATTGACGACAGGCCAACGGCGATGGCCAGGGCGAGCATGAACAGCAGGCCGACGACACGCAGGCTGATGCCTCGGGCCGAGGCGAGCTCCGCGCTCACTGATCCGAGCAACAGTGGCCGGTGGATCACGCCGATTCCGAGCAGCGTGGCGGCGCTGAGGATGACGATGGTGGGCACGGTCGACGGGTCGATCGTGAAGATCGACCCGAAGAGGATCTGTTGGGTGGCGCCCGTGGTGGCGCTCTGGGTCGTGTCCAGATAGAGGAACAGCGCGGAACAGCCGGTCGCCGCTCCGAGGACGATCCCCGTCGCCACGTCCCGGCTGCGCGCCCGCTCGACGCCGATCATCTCCATCGCACCTCCGCCGACGACGCCTCCGGCAATGAACCCCGAGAGCGGGCTGAGCCCCAAGAGGAAGGCACCCGAGCCCCCAGTCGTGGCCACGTCCGTCAAGGCATGGCCGGCGAAGGACTGGCTCCTGACCACGGTGAAGACACCGACGACCGCCGAGACGACCGCGGTGAGCGCCCCGATGACCGCCGCCGTGCGGACCGGGCCGCTCGTGAAGAATCCCGGCTCGAAGAGAAAGTGCACCCGGCGTCAGGTAACGGTCACTGGGGGGTGATCGGGGACGTCATCGTTCTCGGCACCGGGCTCAGCCACGACGAGAACCCGGCCGTGCAGCTTGAGAACGTCGACGTGGTGCCCGTAGAGCTTGGACAGCACCTCGGGACGCACAACCTCGTCCGTGGTGCCGCTCGCCGCCCGACCCTGGGTCAGGTAGACGATCCGGTCCATGACGGGCAGCACGGCGTTCATCTCGTGCGCGGACAGGAGGACGGCCACCCCGTTGTCGCTGGCCACCCGGTGGAGCAGCGCCACGATCTCCTGGACGCTCTTAGGGTCGAGATTGGCCAGGGGCTCATCGAGCAGGAGGAGCCGCGGGCCGCTGATCAGGGCATGGGCGATCAAGACGCGTTGCTGCTCCCCCCCCGAAAGGGTCCCGACGCGGGCATCGGCAAAGCCTTCGGCATCGACGTCACTGAGCATTTTGGCGACCAGCTCACGTTGGGCCTTGGTCCGCCGCCCGAAGCCGTAGCGCTGCGCGTCGAGACCGAGCGCGACCAGGTCGCGAGCTCGGATCGGGATGTCCGGGTCGAGAAGCACCTTCTGGGGCACGTATCCGAGCGACCGCCCGCCGGCGGACAACGACTGCCCGAGGACGCGCACCTGACCGCTGTCGGGGCGCTGTAGCCCGAGGATCACGCGCAGGAGCGTCGTCTTGCCCACCCCATTGGAGCCGATGAGCCCGGTGAACTCGCCTCGCCGGATTTCGAAGGAGACGCCATCGAGCACCGTCCTGCCCGAGAAGGAGACGCTGATGCCGTCGACCTCGAGGACAGGGGCGACTGTCACAGGTGCTCCGTCGAGGTTCTGTGTACGACCGCAGCCTCAATCGCCGCCACCTCGGCGAGCATCCAGGATTGGTAGTCGTATCCGGGGGTGGGCATCGTCTCGTAGACCCCGACGACCGGAACGCCGGCAGATTGCGCCGTTTGTCGGATCGAGGTGGTGAGTGAATCGACCACCTGTTGGTTGTAACAGAAGAGCTTCACGGCGTGCTTGATGAAGAAGCCGTCCTCGAGCGTGACGTCCTGTGGCGCGGGGTCGACCCCGTTCATGATGTCAGCCTGGAAGACGAACGGGGTCAGGTTCTTCATGCCCATGGCGGTGAGAAGATAGTCAGCTACCGGTTCCGTCGTGGCAACCGGGGTGCCGGGGTGCTCGGCCTTGAAGGCCGCGATGGCATTCAGCCAGGGCTTCAGGGATGTGTCGAAGGCCTGGAGCCTCGCCTCGAAATACGCCTTGTGGCTCGGATCGAGCTCCGAGAGATCCGCTGCCATGACCTTGGCTACCGCCGGCATGGTTTTGGGGCTGTACCACAAGTGTGGGTTCGGGGTGCTGTCCGGGAGCCCGAGGACCTGCTGGGCCACGATGACCTTGCGGCTCGAATTGGGTGAGGCCGATTCGATGTCGTTCATGAACGTGTCGTAGCCGACGCCGTTCTGCACAATGAGCTCGGCCTGGCTGACTTCCTGCGCCACGCTCGTGCTCGCCTCGAACGTGTGCGGGTCGGTGTTGGGGTTGTTGAGGATGGAGGACACCTTGACGTACTGGCCGCCGATCTGGCCGAGCACGTCGGCGTACTCGTTCTCCGCGCCGACGGCGTTGATGACACCGGATTTGGGATTGCTGGCCGAGGCGGTGCAGGCTGCGCTCGCCAGAAGAAGACCGACGCCCAGCAAGACGGACGCCACACGGCGCGCCACGTGGCGAGACGTGCGAACAGTTGCTCGGGCAGAACGGGTCATTATGGAGTCCGACACTATAATGAGACTTAGTCTCATTACAATCGGGATTGAGTCTCATTCTGGATGAGACTCACTAGGCTGAGGTGTCCCGGGCTAGGGGTGCACCCTGCGCCCCAAGGAGGGCGGTTTGATTGATGGGCGTCGAAGCGTCCCAAAGGCATTTGAAAGACGACGACCTGCACGATCTGGTCGAGATCTGCCTCAAGCGCATCGACCAGCGCTATACGCCGGGCCGACGGGCCATCGTCGAATTCCTGGCCTCGCATGGCCACCCGGTCAGCATTTCGGATATCGCCGCCGAGCTGCCCGAGGTGCCGAGGAGCTCGGCCTACCGGCACCTCGTTGACCTCCAGAGTGCGGGGGTGGTCAGGCGCATCGCCGCCAGCGACGAGTTCGCCCGGTTCGAGCTCGCCGAGGACCTGACCGAGCACCATCACCATCTGCTCTGCACCAGCTGTGGCCGGGTGATCGACGTGACTCCCACACCGGCCTTCGAGCGAACGGTCGACCGGGTCGTCGAAGAGCTCGCCGCCCGACAAGGCTTTCACCCGACCTCTCACGCCTTGGACATCATCGGCAAGTGCGCCTCCTGCGCAGAGGGGTAGTCACCGTCGTCAGGTGCGTGCCGGTTGCATCGGCTCCGCGACCGGCCAGATGGGCGACACACTCGGCCGGGTGGGCGAGGGCGGCGGCCTAGCTGCGGGGCTGAACCCGCGGGTTCTCGAGAGCGAGCTGCCCGGTGTTCGAGTCGAAATCGAACAGCTCTCCGTAGCGGCCCCAGTCGATGGCGATCCTGAGTTGCTGTCGTGCCTCGTCCTCTGAGAACCCGCGGCGCAGCAGATCGAGGAAGAGGCCCTCTCCGAGAGTGCCGTCCTCGGTATTCTCGAGGGCAACGCAGATAGCGCGGACGAGTGGGGCCCGTTCGCGTGCCCGGCGGGCGAAGATCTGCTTGGACTCGAGAATGTCTGCGGCCACGAACGTCCGGCCGTCCTCGGTGACCTGGAGGTCCGCGTCATCCACCTCGGCCAATCCGAGGACCTGCGCGGCGTCGACGAGCGGGAGCAGGTCGTCAACCTCAAAGGTCAGTTCATGGGCGAGCTTCGGCAGGTCCTCACGCCCTCCACGGGCAACGAGAATCTCGAGAAGACCGGACATGCCGCCCACGCTGGCCTGGGGCAGGGGGGTGTCAATGGGAGAGCCCTCCCCCGGCACAGCCTGGGTCCAGATGTGCGCCGGAGGACGAGTATCCCGGCCGGTCATCAAGCCGTAGATCTGGTCGACGAGCGCCTCGAAGCTCTCGTCGTGGCGGTTGCGGGGTTGGGGAAGCTGGCAGCTGATCTCGGTACGGATACGACCCGGATTGGCCCCGAGTACGAAGATCCGGTCGGCCAGGACGACCGCCTCTTCGATGTTGTGCGTGACGATCAGCATGGCCTTCGTCGGAAAGTCCTTCTCCTGCCACAGCCGGAGGAGCTCGGCCCGCAGGTTCTGCGCCGTCAGGACGTCGAGCGCCGAGAACGGCTCGTCCATCAACAGTGCGTCGGGCTCGACCACCAGGGCCCGGGCAAAACCCACCCGCTGGCGCATCCCGCCCGAGAGCTCCTTGGGGTAGGCGGACTCGAAGCCGTCCAGGCCGATGGCGTCGATGGCGCGCTCGGCTCGCTCGCGCCGCTCACGCGGTTCGGTCCCCAGAGCCTCGAGGCCCAGCTCGACGTTCTGGCGCACCGTCAGCCAGGGCAGCAGTGCGAAGCTCTGGAACACCATGGCCACGCCGGGATTGGCCCCATTGAGGGCCTGTCCCCGGTAGCTGACGGTGCCCGCCGTGGGAGCGATCAGTCCCGCTATGCAGCGCAACAGCGTGCTCTTCCCCGAGCCCGAACGGCCCAGGAGAGCGACGATCTCCCCTTCGCGGAGGTCGAGCGAGATGTCGTCGAGAACCGGCAGCGGGCTGCCGTCCGGCGAGACGAACGTCTTGGTGACGTGCGACACCTCAATGATCGTTGTCGGGTCGGCCCCGGGGGCGCCCGCTCTCGGTTGTGTCGTCACCATGAGGGACCACTCTCTCTTGTCGCCAGGAGGCGGTGCAACGCCACCGCGTTCACATCGTGAACCGGCGCTCGGCCAGGGAGTAGAGGCGGCGCCAAAAGAGCCGGTTCACGACAACGACGAAGGCGCTCATCACAATGCCCCCGGCGATCAGGAGGGTGAACTTCCCCTGGATCGACGCCGTGGCGATGTAGTTGCCGAGCCCGTAGGCATGCAGGGTGTTGTGATGCCAACTCACGAGCTCGGCGACGATCGACGCGTTCCACGCCCCGCCCGCCGCTGTGATCCCTCCCGTGACGTAGGCCGGGAAGACGGCAGGCAAGATCACCCGGCGCCAACGCTGACTTCGAGTCAGTCGCATCGTCACCATCATTTCGCGGAGATCGTTGGGGATCGCGCTCGCGCCGGCGATGACGTTGAACAGGATGTACCACTGGGCGCCGAGCATCATCAGAACAATGGCGCCGTAGTCGAGCGGGATCTCGAGGTCGATGAAGATGAGGGTGGCGAAGGGAAACAGGAGAATGGCCGGGAAGCTGGCCAGAACCTGCACCACCGGCTGAGCGAATCGGGACAGTTTCGGGCTCATGCCGATCTTCACACCCACGGGCACCCAAATGAGCGTGGAGATCACCAGCAAAATGACCACCCGGGCGAAGGTGGCCAGACCGAATCCGACGAGGCTCGGAAAACGGTCAAAGCCCAGATGCGAATTGAGGTAGATGATGCCGATCACGGCGACCGCCGCCAAGGCGACGAAGATGATCGACCAGAAGACGACGTCGCCCATCTGTCGCTTGCGCGGATCCGTCCGGAGCGGGTACTCGGCCAGCCCGAACGGCCGGGTGGCCCGGTCCAGCATGCGCCCCACCGGACGGCTCAGGCGGCCGGCCAGCTTGGGCACGGACGACCGCTGCAAGATGTCGAGCACAATGCTCTTGGGTTTGTCCGTTCCTTCGGAGGTCTCGAGCCGGAACTTCTCGGACCAGGCAACGAGCGGCCGGAACACGAAGAAGTTCGTGCCGACGACCAAAATCACCATGACCACAATGGCGATGATCACCTCCGTGTACGAACCGTGGGCGATCGCCGCCGCCATGTAGCTCCCCATACCCGGCAGGCTCTCGGAGATCCCCTTGTTGCCGTGGATGAAGACGGTCACGGCCTCCGAGGCGGTCAGGAAGAACCAGCCGCCGCCCATCGACATCATCATGTTCCAGACCAGTCCGATCATGGAGCTCGGCACGTCGAGCTTCCAGAACCTCTGCCACTTGGTCAGCCGGTACATGCGGGCGGCCTCGTCGAGCTCGGTCGGTTGCGAAATCAGTGAGTGATAGAAGCTGAAGGTCATGTTCCAAGCCTGCGACGTGAAGATCACGAAGATGGCCGCCAGCTCGAGCCCGAGCAGATTGTTCGGGAAAAGCTTGATGAAGAAGGTCAGGGCGATGGGCAGGAAGACAAGGATCGGAATCGACTGCAGGACGTCGAGGACTGGGACGAGCACCTTTTCAGCACGACGGAGGCGCGCCGCTGCCGTGCCGTAGACAAGGGTGAAGACCGTCGACAGGCCAAGAGCGATGAACATCCGCAGCAACGACCGGGCCGCGTAGTAGGGCACGTCGGCGATGTCGGTCGAGATGACGACCGGGGTGCGACCGGGCGTGAAGTTGACCGACATCGACTGGCCCAGCCGGACGACCGTGTAGAGAACGACGATGATCCCCGCACCGACGACGACGTCGACCCAGCTGATGCGACGTCCACGTAACACCTCTCGAATGGGGAGGGTTCGCCGCGCGGCCATCGCAAAACCCCTCTCATGACGCTTGGAGTGAGCGGCAATCTATCGATTGGCTTGCACACGTGGTAGCTGACGATGCACCCCCCAGGTATGGCGCGTCAGGGTCGACATCCACGAGCCGGGCGGATGCAATGGGACCTCGAGGACTTGGTCCCCCTCCCGCATTGGACCCGCTGCGCCGACCCTCAGATCAGAGGCGGCATGACTCGCTCATTGGTCTCAGCCGCATCCACCACCACTGTGGCGAAATCTACGCCTCGTAGCCGGTGGGCCTGCCCTCCAAAATGACGGTCTTGGTTTCGAGGAAGGGAAGCAAACCTTCGGTGCCACCCTCGCGGCCTATTCCCGATTGTTTGAACCCGCCGAAGGCGACGCCGAAGTCCGTGCGAAATGCGTTGTGTCCGACCGTGCCGGATCGCAGCTGACCCGCGACGTGGCGGGCGCGGTCGAGGTCGTTTGTGAACACGGACGCGTTGAGCCCGTAGATCGTCGCATTGGCAATGTCGATGGCCTGTTCCTCGTCTCGGACCGGAATGACACTCAGGACGGGACCAAATATCTCTTCCTGTGCAATCGTCGATGAGTTGTCCACGTTGCCGAAGACCGTCGGCTCTATGTAGTAACCCTTCTCGAGGTGCCCTGGTCGGGCGCCACCGGTGGCCAGGGTGGCCCCTTCTGCCTTCCCCTTGCCGATGTATCCCTCGACCCGGTCGCGTTGGCGCTCTGCGACGAGCGGGCCCATCTGCGTACCCGCCTCGAACGGGTCGCCCACCTGCACCCGGGAAAAGGCGTCGGCCAACGCCTCGACCATCTCGTCGTGCCGGCGTTCCGTGACGACGACCCGCGTGAGGGACGAGCAGACCTGACCGGTGAGCATGCACTCGGCCCGAGCCAAGGTGGCCGCCGCCGTGGGAATGTCCATGTCGTCGAGGATCACCGCAGCGGACTTGCCACCCAGTTCGAGGGTGCACCGGGCGATCCGCTCGCCACAGATGGCGGCGATCCGCCGTCCCGCCGCGGTTGATCCCGTGAACGTGATTTTGTCCACCCGTGGATCCCGCACGAGCAACTCCGAGACCTCGCGGTCCGCGGTCAGCACGTTGACGACACCCGGGGGCAGCCCGACCGATTCGGCAATTTCGGCCAGGATGTATCCCTCGGCCGGCGCCTCGGGTGACGACTTCAGTATCACGGTGCATCCGGCGATCAATGCCGGCGCCAACTTGTAACTGATGAGACCCAGCGGAGCGTTCCACGGGATGATGGCGCCGACGACGCCGACGGGTTCGCGGACCAGGAGCCCAAAATCGCCGGCTGACGGGGTGACCTCCTCCTCGAACGGGTAGGTGTCAGCTAGTCCCGCGTAGTACTCGAAGGTGGCAGCTCCTCCCATGGCCGCATACTGGGCCATTGAGTGCAGCACTCCGGATTCGCGGGGCCAGAGTTGTCCTAGGTCGGCGGCCCGCTCGCGCAGCCCGTCCGCCAGGGCGCGCAGATAACCGGCGCGCTCGAGGTGCGACATGCGCGCCCAGGGACCCTCGTCAAAGGCACGTCGGGCCGCCTCGACCGCCCTCGCGACATCCTCGGCCTTCGCTTCCGCCACGGACAGAAAGACGTTCTCGTTGGTCGAGTCGGTCACGTCAATGGTGTCCCTGGAAGACGGGTCCACCCAGGAGCCGTCGATAAACAGCTGTTTTGCGTGGCGCAAGGACGGCACCGTGTCGTTCGTCACAGTCATGTCACACCTCTCATCGTCGACCATGATCAGACTTCGCTGGTCTGCGCCGACGGTACTAGTCCGACAGGACGAAGACGAATGCCCTCGCGGTCGGTGAAGCACCGGCCCCGGTCGCCCTTGAGCGGGTGCCGTTGACCTCGGCCGCTGATGGATCGGCGCCCATGATCCTGTCCGTCGAGGCGGGTGGACTGGGGCGGGCCACGGCCGCTCAGGCCCGGCCGAGGCCGTCGGCGACCTGGCGCAGCCCGGGGCGGAAGTCGGGATGCGCGATGTCCACCAGGGCGTGCGCCCGCTCGCGCACGGTCAACCCGGTCAACTCGGCCGCGCCGTGCTCGGTGACGACGACACCGGTGTGGTGACGCGGCGTCGATACGACCGATCCCTCCGGAAGCAGCCCGGCGATGCGTGAGACGACCTCGCCGTCGCGCTCGACTGTCGAGCGGAGGCAGATGAGCGAGTGCGCGTCCAGGTGGAACTCGGCCCCCGCCACGAAGTCCTCGTGGCCGCCGACGCCCGAGATCTGCTTGCCGTCGATGCTGTCGGCCACCACCTGTCCG
Source organism: Acidimicrobiales bacterium (assembly GCA_035602795.1). Classification (GTDB taxonomy): domain Bacteria; phylum Actinomycetota; class Acidimicrobiia; order Acidimicrobiales; family RAAP-2; genus Bog-473. Next base: position 13,713 of record DATNLP010000077.1, read on the forward strand.
TAGAGGTCGACCGACAGCGCGCCGTTGATGGAGACCAAGTTCGCGTTCTGTGCGATCACGGTCGGGTCGTTGACCACCTCCACCGGGAGGAAGGCCACCTCTCCGTTCCCGTCCAGCCACTCGTACAGCTCCGCTGTGCCGAGGGCGAAGGTCGTCACCGAGACCCCGTCGAAGACGCCCTTGGCGTCGTTGCTCACCTTGCCGGCCTGGTGCAGCCGCATGAGCCCGGTGGTGAACATCTCCGAGTGGACGCCGAAGCCGCCCAGGGGGCCGTGGGCCAGCTCGTTGGCCACGACGTTGGGAATGGCCCCGATGCCCGTCTGCAGGGTCGACCCTTCCTTGACGTAGGCCAGGGCGTGCACGGCGATGGCCTGATCCACCTCGTCGGTGGGGGAATCGGGCAGGGCGAATGGCGTCGCGCTCGTCTCCACCAGGACGTCGACCACCTCGAGGGGCAGGGTGTTCTCGTAGCGAGGAGGCAGGCTGCCGGTGCGCGGCAGGTGAGGGTTGACCTCAACCAGGAGCAGACGATCCGGATCACGGCCGGCCCGGAGCAGCTCGGGCCGGGTGGCGCCGACGTGCAACGAGAGGTTCACCGTGCCGGTCTCGTCGGGCGGCGCCCCCTGCGCCACCATGACCCGCGGCGCGAATTTGGCCAAAATCGGCGCGAACTGGCGGAAGCCGCCGGGCACCAGATCGACCCGGTGGCCCGAGCTGTGTAGCAGCCGTTCCGCCGGCCCGAAGAACCCGCAACGGTAGGAGACCCCCGGCTTGGTGAACACCTCGTAGAAGTTCAGGCAGAGCGCTCCTCCGACCTGCAGGTCCTGCCAGTCGTCGCGGGAGCCGAGGGCGGTGAGGAACGTGTCCGGGTTGGCGGGGCCGAGGCCGAACCCGATGGAGTCGACCGGGCGGATCATGGCCACGGCCTCCTGGGCCGTGCAGACGGTGGGCATGGCCAACACTTTCGCATCGGTGCGTCCCACCAGGCATCTCGGCGGCACCCCCTAAATGGGGGCCATGTACCCGAAATCGGTGACTTTCGGCTCTACTCGTTGGACGCGACGGCCCGGCACAATGGCTGGGACACCCTCCTCTTCCCAGACAACGGTGCTTGGAGAATGGCGGCCACCCCCCTCGGTCGCCATTTTCCAATTCCGGAGTGGGTCGCCCCCCGGATGCCTCAGGCGGCGGCGACCGGCCTGACGCTCAGCTGGCCTCCGCTCATCGCGACGCGTCGGCGGATCCGCTCCATGAGGACCTGGCCCGATCTCGTGATGTGCAGGGCGCGGGCATCGAGGTCGAAGCCGAACTTGCCCTCGGCCAGGCACTCGTCGACCACCCGGTCCAAATTGGCGCCGGTCGAGTCGTCGAGCGTTCCCGCCAGCCGTATGACGACCGGGGCCGACGACTCGTCGATCCACATCTCGAGCGCCACGTCGTCCCGCCAGGCCCGGTCGGGTTCCCAAACGAAGGCGAGGCTCGAGCGGTGGTGGGCTTCGCCGCGACTGCGTTCCAGCTCCTGGTCGGCAGGGATCACGTGTGCTGGTGGCTCTCTCGCTGAGGTGTGGGGAGGTGCAAGGACTGCCGCTTCTCTGTTCTCGCATTCTGTGCAGCCCCCCTTCAACCGACTAGGGCCGAAGGTCACACCTTGACTGCAAGCGGTTCGTGCGCGTCACCCATGTGACATACGGCCCTGCCGCAAAGAGGGCCGAGGGCGCATGCTGGGCAGAACCTGACCGGCGCAGTGACGATGGAGTCGCCACATGTCCATGTACACGCAGCTTCTCGATGCCGCCTACGGCGAGCGGCCGCACCCACGCGAGGAGGGTTCTGCCGTGGCCGAGGTGGTGCGCTGCCGCTTCGAGCTCGAAGAGCGTGTCCCAGCCGGCATCGACCCCGACGCGGTGCCGGTCGTCTTGGCTCTCCAGGTCGGCTACGACGTGGCGCTGCTCGGGCTGGCGCGCCTGGTCGGCGTCGAGACGGACCCCAGCCGGTTCGAGCAGCCCCAACGCGAGCGTCAGCGGCTGGAGCAGGCCTTGCGGGACCTGGGTATTCACCTCGAGGTGCCGGTCGTCGAAGAGTCGTCCGCCGACGCCTGAGGGTCAGGAGCGACGCCGCTACGTCCCGCTGGCGTCCGAGCGCGACTCGTGCGCCAGACGCTCGTTGAGGCGGGCCGCGAACGTGGCCGCCTGCGTCCGGCGCTCCATGCCGAGCTTGGCCAGCAGGTTGGAGACGTAGTTCTTCACTGTCTTCTCGGCCAGGAACATCGTTTCCGCGATCTGGCGATTCGTCTTGCCCTCGGCGATCAGGTCCAGGATGCGCCGCTCCTGAGGAGTCAAGCTGGCGAGCCGCGGGTCGACCTGGGGGCCCTCGCGCAGCCGCTCCAGCACCCGCTCGGTCAGCCCCGGGTCGAGCAGCGACTCGCCCGCCCCGGCGCGGCGGATGGTGTCGAGGAGGTCCAGGCTGCCGACCTGCTTCAGGACATAGCCCGCTGCCCCCGCCATGATGGACGCGATCAGCGCCTCGTCGTCGGCGTAGGACGTGAGCATGACGCAGGCGATGCTGGGATCGCTGGAGCGGACCTCCCGGCACACCTCTACTCCGCTCCCGTCGGGCAGCCGCACATCGAGGATGGCCACGTCCGGCTTGGTGGCCGGAATCCGCGACAGCGCTTCGGCCACGGTGCCCGCCTCGCCCACGACCCTGATGTCGTCACTGGCCTCGAGCAGGGCGCGGAGTCCCGTGCGCACAACCTCGTGGTCGTCGAGCAAGAAGACAGCCAGCGGCACAGGGGCCCATCTTCCCATTTCGGAGGCGACCACGCCTGGCCGCGTACCCCGGAGGACGGCCGTGGGAGCTGGGTAGGCTCCACCGGGCATGCGTGGGGGTGAGTCCCCGCATCCGGTCAGGAGGAGAGGCACCGATGACAACCGCGCCAGCGTCTCGCTCGGGCAGGATCGTCGCCGGCGTCGACGGATCGCCGTCGTCGCTCGACGCGCTGGTCTGGGCGGCCCAGCAGGCGGAGCGCACCGGCGCCGCTCTCGAGGTCCTCAGCACCTGGGAATGGCCGGCGAGCCTGGGCTGGGCCGTGCCGGTGCCCGACGACTTCGACCCCGAGGGCGAGGTCCGGCAGGCGCTCCAGGCGGCGACGGAGCCGGTGCGGGCGACCCACCCGGACGTGCAGATCATCACTCGCGTGGTGAACGGGCACCCCGCCCCCTCCTTGGTCGAGGCCTCGAAGGGAGCCGACCTGCTGGTGGTGGGCAGCCGCGGCCATGGTGAGTTCCTGGGCATGGTCATCGGCTCGGTCAGCGAGTTCTGCGCCTCTCACGCCTATTGCCCCGTCCTGGTCCACCG
>DATNLP010000078.1:0-8994 GCA_035602795.1 Acidimicrobiales bacterium
CCCCCGGTCGATCCGTGAAATTGGGCGTCGCCGAAGGAGAACACTCCCCCGTCGGACCCGGTCATCCACATTCCCTGACTGCTCGCCGGCGGTAGCTGCAGCTGCTCGATGAGCGTCTGCAACGTCGTGTTGTTGTTCAGATTGGTGGCCGAGAACCCGGTAGCGAAGCAGCCGCTTTCCGGGACACAGGCCAAGCCACTCAAATAGCCGAAGGCGACGACATTGGGGCTGGGCTCGACCGTCCAGCTCGAACCATTCCAGTTCTCGATATACGGGATGGGCGTCGTGTTCTGCCCACTCGCGGAATCGGTGGCTCCGGTGGCCCAGCAGTCGGAGGTACCGAGACACGTGACCGCGGTGAGGATATTGGCCGGCGTCAGCGGATCGAGGCTCGGAGTAATGGTCCACGTCGACCCGTCCCAATTTTCCACCAGAGAGGATGACGGATTACCGCTGGCGTCCATGGTCGCCCCCACGGCCCAGCAGTCGGAGGAGTTGCTACAGGTCACCGAGGTCAGATCCTGACCCATGGGAGCGGCCGCGGGCGGCGTTGGGACGATTGACCAGTCGCTCCCGTCCCAATGCTCGATCAATGCAGCCGCGCCGACGACGGACGGCGCGATCCCGGGGAGGAAGTTGTACTGGAGCTGGTTCGGTCCGGCATAGCCGACGGACCAACAATCCGAGCTGCTGGAGCAGGTGACGGACTCAAACTGGTCATAGGTCTGACCGGAGGAAGCTCGCAACGACTGCGACCACTGCGATCCGTTCCAGTGATAAATGATGCCGTTGAGGGGATTCTGTTGGCCGTCGAGGTCATCGCCCACCGCCCAACAGTCCGAAGCGTTCGAGCACGTCACTGAGAAGAGGTAACCGGAAACGGCCGGCGTGGGCACGACCGACCAGACAGAGCCGTTCCAGTTCTCGGCCAACGTGACGGGCTGCTGCTGACCGTCCGGCTCCTGGGCACCGACCGCCCAGCAGTCCGACGACGACACACAGTCGACGCTCCAGAGAAGTGAGGCCTGTGAGTCCGGAGGAGCCACAACGGGCCCGACCGACCATGTGGAGCCGTTCCAGCTGTCGATGAGCGCGCTCGGTTGAGAGTTGTTGCCCAACGAGGAAAAGACACCGCCGACCGCCCAGCAACTCCATGCGTTCGGGCACGCGGTCGACATGAGGAAGCTCGATTCCGACGGCCCGGTGTTCGGGCTGGGAATGATGTTCCAGCCCGAATCGGTGGCACCAACGGGGCTCGGCACTGCCACCATGAGGAGAAAGAGAGCCCCGATAACCACTCCGACGCAGAGGCCAATAGTCCGTCCGCGTCGACTTCCGCCGATTCCCACCATCCTTTCGTATCGTCAGCCTATGCGGGGCCTTGAGCGGTCAGAGTCGTTGCCAAGCTGAGACTTTCAACTTCGTGAGTGATTTTTTAACCTTCTGAGTTGGTTCAGTAATTCGTGAAAGCCATCGTGTAGCTGATCATTTCAATCTTCACTGAAATCTGGTCGGTGTGAAGGACGGTGCGCGAGACGCGTGGCGTGAAGGCGGCGAGCGAAGAGTCTTCGTGCCGGCACACAGTGGGCGCTTTATGAGCCGTTCGACGCGCACGGCGAGGAAGGTCGACGCAAGCATCGGGCGCGCGCTGCACAGGAGTGGCCCGCGTCGGCACACGGCTTCGTCAGCTGAACAAGTTCGTGATCCACCTCGTCGCGGCGACGCAGGCCATCCGAAGACGACCTCGGCTGGCGTCTCTGGACCGGGCTTGGGCACCGGTGCGCGCAGAATGACACCACACTGGGTCGGTGCAAACCGTTAATCCACGCAAAACCCACAGAGACGGCGCTGTGGATCGGTCCACCCAGGCTCCAGCCCGTCTGTTGCGTCCGCCCCCTGCAGTCGAGCGTTCTTCTCCACGTTTCCCTCCCTGTCGGCGCCATTGTCCGGCAAAGAGGTAGATGCAACGTTCGACTCGCCCAGGCGTGGGCATACATTCATCACCAGCACTCACGACCAAGGTGGTTCGACCATGGCAAGCAACAACGCGAAGCCCACGACAACGGATGCCGGAATCCCCGTTGCCAGCGATGAGCACTCACTCACGGTCGGGCCAGACGGCCCGATCCTGCTCCAGGATCACTACCTCATTGAGCAGATGGCGAACTTCAACCGGGAACGCATTCCGGAACGCCAGCCCCACGCCAAGGGAGGCGGCGCCTTCGGCCGCTTCGAGGTCTTGGCGGACGTCAGCGACTACACCAAGGCCGCTGTATTCCAGCCTGGCACCACCACCGACACCCTGATTCGATTCTCGACGGTAGCCGGCGAACGAGGCAGCCCGGACACCTGGCGCGACCCGCGCGGGTTCGCGCTGAAGTTCTACACGTCCGATGGCAACTACGACATGGTCGGCAATAACACCCCCGTCTTCTTCCTCCGCGACCCCATGAAGTTCCAGCACTTCATCCGCTCCCAGAAGCGCCGGGCCGACTCCGACCTGCGCGACCACGACATGCAGTGGGACTTCTGGACCCTGTCGCCCGAATCGGCTCACCAGGTGACCTGGTTGATGGGCGATCGCGGGATCCCCAGGACGTGGCGTCAGATGAACGGCTACTCGAGCCACACCTACATGTGGGTCAACGCCAAGGGAGACCGGTTCTGGGTCAAGTACCACTTCAAGACCGACCAGGGCGTCGACTTCCTCGCCCAGGAGGACGCCGATCGGATCGCGGGCCAGGACGGTGACTACCACCGTCGTGACCTCTTCGAGGCGATCAGGCGGGGTGAGTACCCGAGTTGGACGCTGAAGGTCCAGATCATGCCTTTCGTGGAGGCCAAGACCTACCGCTTCAACCCCTTCGACCTCACCAAGGTGTGGTCCCATGCCGACTATCCACTGCAGGAAGTCGGCCGCCTCACGCTGGACCGCAACCCGACGGATTTCCACACGGAGATTGAGCAGGCGGCCTTCGAGCCGAACAACCTCGTGCCGGGGATCGGCGTGAGCCCGGACAAGATGCTGTTGGCCCGTGTCTTTTCCTACGCGGATGCTCATCGCGCCCGGATGGGCGTGAACTACAAGCAGATACCGGTGAATTCACCCAAGGCCCCCGTGCACAGCTACAGCAAAGATGGGGCCATGCGGGTCCACAATGTGTCGGACCCCGTCTACGCACCCAACTCGAAGGGCGGCCCGTCGGCCGATCCCGACCGCTACCCCTACGTGGAGAAGTGGGAGGCTGACGGCGAATTCGTGCACGCCGCCTACACCCTCCGTCAGGACGACGACGACTGGGGCCAGCCCGGCACTCTGGTGCGCGACGTCATGGACGACGCTCAGCGCGATCGCCTCGTCTCCAACGTCGTAGGACACCTCAGTCAGGGTGTGTCCGAGCCCGTTCTCGCGCGTGCGGTCTGGTACTGGCGCAACATCGACAAGGAGATCGGCGACCGCATCGCCCAAGGCGTCAATATCTCCTGAACAATGAGCGCCCTTGATCGACCCTTCTGACAACGGGAGACAGGATTCGACCCGCGTCCCTTACGTTGGCAGGATTTCGTTTAGGGCTTCTACGACAGGAGGTTGCGACATCACCAGCATCACTTGGTCATAGCCGTAAATGGCCAGGACCCTCGACGCCAACTCGCCTCTCGACCGGACGGTCACACGGACCTCCAGGCTGCAATGTCCCATGGCGGCGTAGCCCTGAGCCGAAATGAACTGAGCTTGCGTCAAGTCGAACCTCAGCTCTTTGGGGTGGCTCGAAAGGACCTCCTCGATCAACCGCTCGAATCTCGCCATCGAAACGATGTCGAGCTCACCCATGAGCTTGAGGACGACACGCTCGCCATCGTGACTGAAGACCCGCACTTGCAACATGCTGCCGCACTGAAGGATTGCGGATTCATACTTCCGTGATACCAACGTCCCGGTGGCGCAACGTTGTGACCGGGAGACCCCCCCATGGAGCTCCCCTTCTCGAGGGATATTCAACACGGGTCGACTTCTTACTTTCTCTGGACTCGATACCAGCTGTGTTCGGCACCAGAGACAAGGAAGCCAAGCAACCACACAATGAGCAACACGGCAGCAATGATCCACAGCACGTGCAGGGCGAACCCGGCTCCGGCGAAGATCAGCACCAACAGCAACACCAGCAGTATCAATCCCACGTCATCGGTCCTCTCCACACGGCTTCGCTGAACAGCTTCCGGTATCGCCAAGATCACTGAGCGACCTTCGGGTGGCATGAGTCCCGTGCGCCGCGCCTCCAACGACCACGGTCGTTTCCTTGGCGGCGTCATCCTCGATGGCCATGACCCACACGTATCTCTGTCGATCAGTGCTACCGGAAGCATTGTTCAAGCCTGTTCAGCCTGGTCGGCTGAGCATCCGCCGTCAATCACCCGATTGGGTGATTATTGGACCTCGGGCGGCTCGTAGAATGAAGTCGTGGCCAAACCGATACGGGTGGCGCTCGTCAACGACTACATGATCGTCCTCGAGGGCCTCCGCTCGCTACTCAAGTCGAGCGAGCCGGAGATCCAGGTCGTCGAGCTCGATATTCGGAAGGGACCACAACGTGGAGTGGACGTCACACTGCTCGACACCTATGGAGAGCTTGATGACCTGGCCAAGAGGCTGCGCTCCATCGGCTCCGAGCCCAACAACGGAGCCTTGGTCGTCTTCAGCTTTTCCGACCGACCTCAAGCGGTGCGTCGTGCTCTGCACGCAGGCGCGCAGGGATTCATTTCCAAAGCTGCACCTCGGCAACAGATCGTTGATGGCATCAAGGCCGCCGCCAGGGGCGAACGCGTCGTATTGACGCAAAGATCACAGCATGCGCAGATCGATGAAGCGCTGCGCTGGCCGGGGCGCGACATCGGCCTGACCGAGCGCGAGAGCGAGCTCTTGTCCCTGCTCCCGACGGGCATGACCAACCGCGAACTCGGCGATCACCTTTATGTGAGCGAGAACACGATCAAGACTCAGTTACGCCACCTCTACGCCAAGCTTGACGTTCGCAACCGCGCCCAAGCCGCGTCCCTGGCCGGGCAGGGCATCCTCGGCGATCGTCGCAGTCAAGCCAAGCCCGTCGGCTAATCGCTCGCCGTTGCATTCGCGCGGCCTCGGCTGCAATGTCGGTTTACAGAATCCGGAACAGGGTATATGGACGACACTGACGGCAAACGAGTTGCGCTCGGCGCAGCACTCGTGCGCGACAACGTGGTCAGGGGCTTGGACTCAGGATTTTTCGCCAGAGACGGAGTCGGGGGATCGTGACGCTGGTCGCTGTGCGAGAGAGGAATCCGTCGAAATGGTGAAGGTCCTGCTGGTCATCTTGTGTCTCTTTCTCCCATTTCTTGCCGTGCTCATTAAAGATGGGCCGTGCCTCAAGGTCTTGTGGGCATTTCTCCTTCAGCTCTGCGGTCACATTCCCGGCGTGATTTACGGGATCTACCAGGTCGTCAAGGATTAGCGCCCGCTTGGGTCCGGTGGCAATTCTCCACCCGACGCCGCACTGTTACCCGGCATCTTCGTCAGAAAGGCCGCAAATGTCGACCACACAGGATCGTCCACCGCTCGGTGACGAGCGAGTGATCTTGCTCGAGCAAACGCGGGCTCGAAAGATGGCGCGTTCATCCCACCGTTATGTGAGGGGGAATACCATTCCGTTTTACGAGTGGCTCGACTCGCACCCAGAGAGCGGCGTCCCTGAAGGCCCACCCGTATGGATCTGTGGAGACTGCCATGTGGGCAATCTTGGACCACTCTCCGACAAGGCCGGCCGGGTACGGATTCATATTCGTGATCTTGACCAAACGGTCATTGGGAACCCGGCTCATGATCTCGTTCGACTGGCGTTGTCGCTCGCATCGGCAGCACGGGGTTCCGATCTACCCGGCGTGACGACCGCCTACATGCTCGAGGCGATCATGGACGGCTATGAGTCCGCCTTTGAACATGACTTTGACGAAGCCAAGGACAATCCAGAACCACCCGACGCAGTGCGGCTTGCCATGAAGCAGGCAACGAAGAGGACTTGGAAGCAGCTGGCCAAGGAGCGACTTGAAGATGTGCGGCCGAAGATTCCCTTGGGCGAGAAATTCTGGCCCGTCTCGGGCGAGGAACTCCAAGCCCTTGAGTCGATCTTTCAGGACCGCTCCATTGCCCGTCTCGCCACCATGGTCAAGGCCCGTGACGATGAAGCCACTGTCGAACTGATGGATTCGGCCTACTGGATGAAGGGCTGTAGCTCCCTCGGACTCCTCCGCTACGCCGTGCTCCTGAGAGTGGAGGACAAGGACGAGGATTCATCCGATTTGTGCCTCATGGACGTCAAGGAGGCCGTCGAGTCCGCCGCTCCCACCGCAAGTACGGATATGCCATCCGGTCATGCGCGCCGCGTTGTCGAGGGTGCACTGCACATTTCGCCCTTTCTCGGGGAACGGATGCGGGCGACCAGCATGCTCGGGCGTCCGGTCTTCATCCGGGAATTGATGCCCCAGGACCTCAAACTCGAATTGACCCAACTCGACTCCGAGGAAGCCATGAAGGCGGCGGAGTATCTGGCGACCGTGGTGGGCTTCGCCCACGCTCGCCAAATGGACTCCGCAACGCGTACCTCGTGGCAAAAGGAATTGAACCGTCACCGGACGAGAGAACTCGACGCCCCCCTGTGGCTCTGGACTGCCGTTGTCGGACTCCTGGTTGAACACGAGCGTTCTTATCTTGAACACTGTCGTCTCTACGCGGTGTCAGACGCCGCCTCATAACTGCTGGTTCTCCTACCGACGTAGCGAAGATCGCCGATCAATTGTTCGTTTCGCGGGCGCCGTGCAACAGCACTGGAACAGGTCTTCGCCAAGCTGAGCACCCCTCGCGGTTCGCGGTTCGCCGTTCGCCGTTCCCAGGAGAAGCCTCCACGGGTCTCGGGCGAGCGTCTCCGAGATCCATTGACCTGGCCTGCCAGAATCAGGGCAGAATGCTTGTTCCTCGCGGGGTGCGTGGCCCAGTCTGCCGACCCTCTGCCAGGGAGAGTCCGGCGAGCAGGGCATTGCGGAGGTCGCGGGGATCGATAACTGCGTCGTAGGCGAGCCGGTTTCCCGCAACGATCGAAGCGTTGGCCTGTTCGACCGACAGGCGCCTTCGCTCCTCAGGGTCGGTCACCGCGCTCCCTTCCGAACTCGCCGGCATGGCACCGAGCGTGATGGAAGGGAAGGCCAAGGTGATGGTCTGCCCGTCGAATGGGTTCATGGCCATGATCGACGAGCCGAAACCGAACGCCTTGCGCAAGGTCACGTGGAGTTTCGGTACCGCGAGCCGATGCTGAACGGCGAACATGCGCGCTGCGTGGCGCAGAATCCCCTGTCGTTCCGCGAGGCTGCCCGCCAGCACGCCAGGGTTGTCAGCCAAAAAGACGCACGGAAGCCCGAAGGCCCCGGCGACATCGAGGAAGTGTGCGACCTTGTCGGCCGCCGCGCTGTCCACCGTGCCCGCCATTGCGCTCGGGTCATTGGCCACGATGGCCACGCTTTGTCCGCCCAGACGAGCCAGGGCCGTCACGATCGATCGTCCGAATGTCGGCTGGATCGTGAGGAGTGAGCCGTGATCGATCAAGGCCTCGAGGACGGGATGGATCGGGTAGGGGCGCCGGGCGCTCGCCGGAATGAGGTCCAATATGGTGTCGAGCCTGCGTGAGCCGGTATCGCCGTCGTCGCGGCGCGGCGGGAGCTCCCACGCGTTGAGCGGGAAATAGGTCAGGTATCGCCGGGCCAAGGCGATGGCTTCGACATCGTCGGTCACGACGTTCTGAACGACACCCGATACGTCGGCCGCCACTTGGGGCCCGCCGAGCACCTCCTTGGTCACATCCTCGCCCGTGGCCGACTTCACCAGGGGCGGACCGGCGGCGAAGATCGAGGCCGATTCGGTCATGACCGCGAAGTCCGACAGCGGCGCCGTCAGTGCGCCGTGCCCGGCGGAGGCGCCCAGGATGAGACACACCATGGGTACGACGCCCGACAGCTCAGCCAGGCCCATCAGGTCTCCCGGCCGGCGGCCCGCAGCCGACTCGGTGACGCGGTGCCCGGCCCCCTCGAGCATCATCACCAGGGGCACCCGTTCTTGCAGGGCAAGCTGACAGAGGCGATAGCGCTTGTCGGCGGCTCCGGTGCCAATGGAGCCGCCGAGCACGGTGACGTCTTCGGCCCCGGCGAGCGCCGGCCGGCCGTTGATCCGCCCGGACCCGGCAACGAGTGCGTCGCCCGGGATGGGTGGATCCTCTGTGGTTCCCACCAGCTGCCCGATCTCGGAGAACGTTCCGAGGTCGAACAGGGTCGCGATGCGCTCACGGGCGTTGAGGCGCCCGCGCTCCTTCTGGCGTCCGAGACGGACCTCGCCGCCCATGGAAAGCGTCTCGGCCTTCCTGCGCGCAATCTCCTCGAGGGCCGGGGCCCAGTCCTGCGTCTCGTCACTCATGGCGAGGGTCCGTCCCCTCCCGAGGGCGGCAGATCTCCCTGCCGATACCTGTCGCGCCTCCCGACACCAGAGCGATCTGCACGTCGAACGGATCCGAGATGAGCGCCCTTCGGTTCATGCGAGCCGATTATTGTCCAGCGCGGCTCTGGTTGGCGCACCCCACCATTGACGTCTCAGCGGTCAGGCATTCGCTGACCGGAGGCGTCAGGCCTCGAAGCCGTGTCGATTGGGCCGTGGACACCCCCACATCATGAACTCGTAGCTGGGCCAACGGCGAGACCACGACCGGCATGATCCCGTGGTCCACTCCTCGAGCAGAAGGCCCATGAGCGCCTGGTGACGGGCCGGCGAACGAGTGCGGGATCCACGGTGGAATTGAGGGCGGCTCTGAGATAGACCAGTCACACGACGGCAGCATTGGAGGTACGCACGGTGTTGCGGAGACGGCTCGCCGAACTCGGCAGAACGGCACTCCGGCTTGCCATTGCGACCGTCGTACTCGCCGG